>NZ_JBEZLR010000103.1:0-35938 GCF_040652275.1 Streptomyces sp. NPDC048275 | reverse complement strand
GGGGGGACCCTGTGGGAGAGTAGGACGCCGCCGAACTAATTGTAGAGAAAACCCCTGTACCGGGAATCCGGTACAGGGGTTTTCTGCGTTCAGGGGGCCTCTTGAAACAAGAGGCCCCCTTTTTTCGTTGGCTCTTACAGTCGTCCTGCGGCTTTGAGTGCCAGATATGCGTCCGCGAGAGCAGGAGCCAGGTCGTCCGGGGTGGCGTCGACGACTGTGACTCCGTGGCGCCGCAGCTGTTCGGCAGTGCGGTGGCGTTCCGCCTGGGCCTGGGCCGCGGCTGCTGCCTCGTACACCGCATCGGTGGTTCCCCGAGCCGTCGCCATATGCGCGATGTGTGGGTCTGCCACTGATGCGACCAGGACTGTGTGGCGCTGGGTGAGGCGGGAGAGTACGGGAAGTAGGCCCTCCTCGACGGGGGCTGCGTCGAGGCTGGTCAGAAGCACGATCAGGGAGCGACGTGGGGCCGTACGGAGTGCTGTGGCGGTGAGGCCGCGTGCGTCCGTTTCGACGAGTTCCGGTTCCAGGGTTGCCATCGCGTTGACCAGGGACGGGAGGACGTCGCCCGCCGCGCGGCCCTGGACGAGGGCGCGTACCCGGCGGTCGTATGCGAGAAGGTCGACGCGGTCGCCGGCCCGGGAAGCCAGGGCGGCGAGGAGAAGCGCCGCGTCCATGGAGGCGTCGAGGCGTGGGGCATTTCCCACGCGGCCTGCCGACGTACGGCCGGTGTCGAGGATCAGGAGAATGTGGCGATCGCGTTCGGGGCGCCAGGTGCGTACGGCGACCGTGGTCTGGCGGGCCGTGGCGCGCCAGTCGATGGAGCGGGTGTCGTCGCCGGGCACGTACTCGCGGAGGCTGTCGAATTCCGTGCCTTCGCCGCGGGTCAGCACGCTGGTGCGGCCGTCGAGTTCGCGGAGCCGGGCCAGTTTGGAGGGGAGATGCTTGCGGCTGGTGAACGGCGGCAGGACGCGTACCGTCCAGGGGACTTTGTGGCTGCCCTGGCGGGAGAAGAGGCCGAGGGGGCCGTAGGAGCGGATGGTCACGCGGTCCGCTTGGCGGTCGCCGCGGCGGGTGGGGCGCAGGCGAGTGGTGAGGCGACGTCGCTCGCGCGCGGGGACCGTCAGATGGTGGCGCGAGGCGGAGACCTCGGTTCCTGGCTCCCAACTGCTGGGGGGCCAGGCGTCGCGGAGGTGGGCGCGCAGAGGGCGGCCGGAGGGGTTGGTGAGGGTCAGGGCGACCTCGGCGGTCTCTCCTAGACGTACCGAGGTGTCGCCGGAGCGGGTCAAACCGAGGCGGCGTACGGGTGCGGCCAGGGCGGCGTCGCAGGCGCAGGCCAGGGCCAGGGGAGCGTTCACGGCGAGGATGCCCAGCCAACTCGGTTCCCAGATGCCGACGGGCAGTGTGCCGAGGGCCGCCAGGAGGGCGGCGCGTCCGGTGAGTGCCATCAGCGGGGTACGGGGACGTGGGCGAGGATCGCGTTGATGACGGAGTCGGCCGTCACGCCCTCCATCTCCGCTTCGGGACGGAGCTGGATCCGGTGGCGGAGTGTGGGGAGGGCCAGGGCCTTGACGTCGTCGGGGATGACGTAGTCGCGGCCGGTCAGCCAGGCCCAGGCACGGGCTGTGGCGAGGAGGGCCGTCGCGCCGCGCGGGGAGACGCCGAGAGTGAGGGACGGCGATTCTCGGGTGGCGCGGCAGATGTCGACCACGTAGCCGGTGATCTCGGGGGAGACGGCTGTCTTGGCGACGGCGGCGCGGGCGGCTTCCAGGTCGGCGGGGCCCGCTACAGGGCGTACGCCGGCGGCGCGCAGGTCGCGCGGGTTGAAGCCCTCTGCGTGGCGGGTGAGGACGTTGATCTCGTCCTCGCGGGACGGGAGAGGGATGGTCAGTTTGAGGAGGAATCGGTCCAGTTGGGCTTCGGGGAGGGGATACGTTCCCTCGTACTCGACCGGGTTCTGAGTCGCGGCGACGAGGAACGGTTCGGGGAGGAGACGCGGGGTGCCGTCCACCGTGACCTGGCGCTCCTCCATCGCCTCGAGGAGGGACGACTGGGTCTTGGGCGGGGTGCGGTTGATCTCGTCGGCGAGGAGCAGGTTCGTGAAGACCGGGCCGGGCTGGAAGGAGAACTCGGCGGTGCGAGCGTCGTAGACGAGGGAGCCCGTGATGTCGCTCGGCATCAGGTCGGGGGTGAACTGGATGCGTTTGGTGTCGAGTTCCAGCGCGGACGCGAGCGCGCGGACGAGCAATGTTTTGGCGACTCCGGGGACTCCTTCGAGGAGAACGTGTCCGCGGCAGAGGAGGGCGACGACAAGGCCGGTCACGGCGGGGTCCTGGCCGACCACGGCTTTGGCGATCTCGGCGCGCAGGGACTCCAGGGAGGAGCGGGCGGTGCTCGGATCCCCGGCGTACCCGGCGTTGTCAGTGGTCGGGTCCATCATGGACGGCGTACCTCTCTTTCGAGGGCGTCGAGTTGGTCGGCGAGGGAGATGAGGGCTGCGTCGTCGCGGGGCGGGGGGCCGAAGAGGAGGGAATGCAGGGTCGGTCCGTCGCCTTGGAGGCGGGCGGACAGGGCGGGGAGCAGGGCCTCGGGCGCGTGCGCCTGGGCGGGGGATACGCCGACGAGGGGGGCGAGGCGGGTGCGGGTGGTGGCGCGCAGAGCGTTGGCGGCGCGGTCGCGGGCGGCCGCTTTGCGGTAGAGACGGGCGCGGCCTTCGACGGTTTCGGAGGCGCGGATCGCTACCGGGAGGCGTTCGGGTACGAGGGGGCCGAGTCGACGTGCCCGCCAGAGGGCGGCCAGGGCTGCCGCGATGAAGAGCTGAAGCGTGCCCCAGAGCCAGCCCGAGGGGAGCAGGTCGACGAAGCTTTGGTTGCCCGCGTCGGTGGCCGAGGTGTCGGAGAGTGAGGGGAGGTACCAGACCAAGTGGGGGCGGGAACCGAGGAGTTGGAGGGCGAGCGAGGCGTTTCCCTGCTCGTCGAGACGATCGTTGTAGAGGATGTCGGGGGCGCCGATGATGACGGTGTCGCCGTCCCCTTCGAGGGCCGGGATGCGCAGCAGGGTGGGCAGGCCCTCGCTGAGGTAGCACGCGTTTGCGGTGAGGTCGGTGGTGTTGTAGCGGACGCCGCCCGTGTCGGCGCTGCCCGCTCGTCGGGCTGCGGGCAGGTCGCAGTCGGGGGAGAGGGTCGAGTCGAAGCTGATCGCGGGGTCGGCGGTGACTCCGGGGACGAGGATGTCGAGGGAGGGCGACTGGGGGGCGATCAGGATGGTTCGGCCGCCGGAGTTCTCGGTCGCCGTGTGGAGGCCGTCCTGCTGACGGGGAGTCAACAGATCGGGGGCCGCGACGAGGAGAGTGGCGTCGGGGCCGGCCGCGGCGCGGGCCTCGTCGAGGGTGGTGACCACGCGCGTGGAGACACCGCGGTCGCCGAGGAGTTCGGCGGCGGCGCGGCTGCCGTAAGGGTCGGCGGAGCGCGGGTCGAGGCGGCCGTGCTGGGCGCCGGAACGGATCGCGGCGATCGCGACGGCGGCCGCAAGCAGGATCACGATCGCGAGTGTGACACCTCGGGCGCGGGTCCATACCTGCCGGGCAGTGGGCGAGGCAGAGGTGGACGCGAGGGTGGCCCCGGTCATGAGGCGGCCCCGTGGCGGGTGTTGTGGGCCGCGCTGTGGCCGCTGCTCGTGAGCACGGGTTTGGTGCGCTCCACGTCGCGGTCGAGCTCGGTGAGTCGGTGGTACGTGCTGGAGGCGGCGGCCCGTCCTCCGTATGTCACGTCGTCGAAGTCCCGGGCCGCGGCGCGCAGTCCGTCCATGTGGGAAGGCAGGGTGCGTCCCGCTTCGGCGGCTGCCTCGTCCGCGGTGCGGCCGGGGCGCGGGTCGAGCAGGGCGCGCTCCTCGAGGGAGCGGACGACGGCGCGCATGCGTTCCTGGACGGCCTGGTTCCAGTGGCCCTGGGCGGCGTGCGCTTCGGCGGCCGCGCGGTGTTCGGCGGCGCTGCGGGGGCGGTCGTCGAAGAGCGCTGCGGACGGTGCGGGAGTGCGGCGTGGGGTGCCGAGGCGCCACCACAGGGCAGCCAACACGGCCAGCACCGCCAGTACGATCACAACAAGTCCGAGCGTCCCGCCGGGAGTTGCGGCAGAGGCGGCGTTGAACAGCTTGCCGACCCAGTCCCAGAAGGCGTTCAGGGCGCGCTGGACCAGGCTGGGGTCGTTCTCGTGGTACATCCGCTTGGACAGCTCGCGCTTGGCCGCCTCCCGCGCGGGGTCGCGCGGGATGGTCACCGGTGGTTCGTCGCCGGCGCGCGGCAGTGCGAGGACGGCCGTGGCGCCGGTGTGCGGCAGTGCCAGTGCCGCTGTGAGAACTCCCCCCGTCGGACTCACCGCATCAACTCCCCGGGGTGGGGCCGGGAGTGCTGGGGCCGTAGTCCTGGACACCGGCGGCGCGCGCCAGGTCGAGGTCGAGAGCCTCGCGGCGGATGCGCTGGTCGATGTAGAGGAGCACGGTGACGCCCGCGGTGATCGGGAAGGTGAGCATGGACCCGATCACCGAACCGATCCCACTGACGATGAGGAAGGTCCAGCCGAGGTCGCTGCCGCTGTCGAGGAAGCCGCTGACGCCGTCGCCGCTCAGGGCCGCGGCGAGGAAGGCGAACGGGATCACGACGATCGACGCCACGACGTTGGCGATGATCGTGGCGAGCAGCTGGATGCCGAAGACCCGCCACCAGGAGCCGCGGACGAGCTTCGCGGAGCGGCTCATCGACTTCCAGACGCTCTGCTTCTCGAGCATCAGAGCGGGCGAGGCGAGCGAGAAGCGGATCATCAGCCAGATGGCGACGACACCCGCTCCGAGCCCGCCGAGGACTGCGAGTGCGGCGCCGGCGTCGCCCGCGCCGGCGAGCGCGATGATCACGCCCGGCAGAATGCCGATGGCGATGATCGCACCGGCGATGAGCGGCAGCAGGAAGGTCAGGCCGAACAGCTTCGGCAGCTGAGGTCGGGCGTCGCGCCAGGCCTCGGTGGTGGTCACCGACTTGCCGAGCACCGCGCGGCTGGTCACGGAAGTGAGCAGGGCCGTCGCGATGATGGTGCCGAGTAGGGTGATGAGCAGGACGACGCCGGAGCTGAGCATGGTGTCGCCGAGGGCGCGGCTGAGCTCGCCGACGGTGGCGCTCGGGTCCTCGAGGGCGTCCGTGCCGGCACTGTCGTCGAGGACGAAGCCCTGGAGCAGGATGACCGCGATCTCCGTGACGACCGCGACGGTCAGGGAGATGCCCAGAACCGTGCGCCAGTACGTTCGCATGGTGGAGACCGCGCCGTCGAGGATCTCGCCGACGCCGAGAGGGCGCAGCGGGATCACGCCGGGCTTGGCCGCGGGCGGCGGTCCGCCCCAGTTACCGCCCCAACCGCCGGGTCCTCCTGGGCCTCCGTAGCCACCGGGGCCTCCCCAGCCGCCGTATCCGCCGCCCTGGCCTCCGTGGCTGCCCGGGCCGCCGGGGTGTTGGCCGCCCCAGCCCTGGCCGGGTGGTGGTGGCGGCGGCGGTGGGGTCTGGCCGGGGCCGTGGGGGCTGGGAGCGGACCACTGGCTGGGCGGGGGCTGCTCCTTGGACCACTTCGAAGGAGGCTCGGGCTGTTCCGTGCCGCCCTGGTTCGCGGGCTGCTCCGTGGGCTGCGCGGCGCTGGAGTTGTCCGGCTCCTGCCCGTCGGAGGGGGCAGATCCGGGCGAGGCCCAGCCCGGAGTGTCGTTCATCGTCGCTCCTTCACGGTGCCCGTCCGCGGTCGCGGCGGCAGGTTGGCAGCCATCGTGCCACGGTGTGCCCGGCATGGGACCGGCCGCCGTATGGCCTGCACTGCTTCTATTGTCCGCCCGGTACGGGGCAGACTGGGCGGATGGCTGATCAGTACGCGCAATCCCGTGAGAATGACGGCCCGTTGGAGATACCGGCGATCCGCTGGGACGAGCCGCCGGAAGGGCCCGTGCTGGTCCTTCTCGACCAGACACGGCTGCCCTCCGAGGAGGTCGAGCTGGTGTGCACGGACGCACCCGCGCTGGTGGAGGCGATCGGCACACTGGCTGTGCGCGGGGCGCCGCTGCTGGGCATCGCCGGGGCGTACGGCGTCGCGCTCGCCGCCGCACGTGGCTTCGACGTGGACGAGGCCGCTCACGCGCTGGCAGGTGCCCGGCCCACCGCGGTGAACCTCGCTGTCGGTGTGCGCAGGGCGCAGGCGGCGTACCGTGCCGCGCTGTCGGGTGGTGGCGACCGGCAGCGGGCCGCCGGGGCGGCGCTCGCGGCGGCGCGGGCGTTGCACCGGGAGGATGCCGAGGCCAGTGCGCGGATGGCAGAGCACGGCCTGGCGCTGCTCGACGAGCTGCTGCCGGGCGGTGGCCATCGGATCCTGACCCACTGCAACACGGGGGCGCTGGTGTCCGGTGGGGAGGGGACGGCGTTCGCGGTGGCTCTCGCGGCGCATCGGGCGGGGCAGCTGCGGCGGCTGTGGGTGGACGAAACGCGTCCGTTGCTGCAAGGTGCTCGCCTGACGGCTTACGAGGCGGCGCGCAACGGAATGGCGTACACCTTGCTCACGGACAACGCGGCGGGATCACTGTTCGCGGCGGGGGAGGTGGACGCGGTGCTCATCGGGGCCGATCGGATCGCGGCCGACGGTTCGGTCGCGAACAAGGTGGGGAGCTATCCGCTCGCGGTGCTGGCCCGGTATCACCATGTGCCGTTCATCGTGGTGGCGCCGGTGACGACGGTGGACCCGGATACCCCGGACGGAAGGTCCATCGAGGTCGAGCAGCGCGCAGGTCATGAAGTGACTGAGATCACAGCGCCGCAGGTGCCGGCGGCGGGAGTGGAAGCGGGCGGCGGGATACCGGTGGCACCCCTGGGAACCCAGGCGTACAACCCGGCGTTCGATGTGACGCCGCCCGAGTTGGTGACAGCGATCGTCACCGAAGAGGGCGCCGTGGCGCCCGTGACGGCTGAGGCGCTCGCTGAGCTGTGTGACAGGTCACGCCAGGTAACGATTTAGTTAATGGGATGATGGCGTTTATGAAGGGACGAGTCCTTGTCGTCGATGACGACACCGCACTGGCCGAGATGCTCGGCATTGTGTTGCGTGGTGAAGGTTTTGAGCCGTCTTTCGTAGCCGACGGCGACAAGGCGCTGGCCGCTTTTCGTGAGAGCAAGCCCGATCTGGTGCTCCTGGACCTGATGCTTCCAGGCCGGGACGGTATCGAGGTGTGCCGCCTGATCAGGGCGGAGTCCGGGGTGCCGATCGTGATGCTCACAGCGAAGAGCGACACCGTCGATGTCGTGGTCGGCCTCGAGTCGGGTGCCGACGACTACATCGTGAAGCCGTTCAAGCCAAAGGAACTGGTTGCGCGGATCAGGGCGCGACTGCGGAGGTCGGAGGAGCCTGCGCCCGAGCAGCTGGCCATAGGTGACCTCGTCATCGATGTCGCCGGTCACTCTGTGAAGCGGGACGGGCAGTCGATCGCGCTGACGCCGCTGGAGTTCGATCTGCTGGTGGCGCTGGCCCGCAAGCCGTGGCAGGTGTTCACGCGGGAGGTGCTCCTCGAGCAGGTGTGGGGCTACCGGCACGCGGCGGACACCCGCCTGGTCAATGTCCATGTCCAGCGGCTGCGCTCCAAGGTCGAGAAGGACCCGGAGCGGCCGGAGATCGTGGTGACCGTCCGTGGCGTCGGTTACAAGGCCGGACCGAGCTGACATGTCCCGGGACAGTGTCGCTTCGGCGCCCGGTGAGTCGGGGGTCCGCACGGAGCGGCCTGTCGGCCGGAAGGTGACGGGCTCCCGCTGGGGCCGGTTGGTGGAGGGCGGGCTGCTGCAGGGTGGAGTCCAGGGCAGCCCGGTCCTTCGGCTGTTCATGCGCTGGGTGCGCCGTCCGCTGCTGCCCGTGATGCGGCTGTGGCGGCGCAACATCCAGCTCAAGATCGTCGTCACGACGCTGCTGATGTCGCTGGGTGTCGTGCTGCTGCTCGGCTTCGTCGTCATCGGGCAGGTGCGCAACGGTCTGCTGGACGCCAAGGTGAAGGCGTCGCAGAGCCAGGCCACGGGAGGTTTCTCGGTGGCCAAGCAGAAGGCGGACTCGGCCGCGACGGCGAACGGCGACGACGGTTCGAGCGCCGCGGGCCGCTCGTCCACGAACGTCAGTCAGTGGATGAGCGACCTCGTGGTGTCCCTCTCCAGCGGTGGCCAGGGCGCGTTCGACGTGGTGACGCTCAGCTCCACCGCGGCCGGCAACGGCGGCGCCGGGCTGGGACCGCGCTACTCGGGCAATGTCGATCCGACGGTGAGCGTGCCGGAGGATCTGCGCGCACGCGTCGACAGCAATTCGCTGGCGGCTCAGAGCTACACCCGTGTCGTCTACAAGGACGACAAGGATTCGCAGCCGGCGCTGGTCATCGGCAAGCAGGTCAACGACCCCCACGGAGACCCGTACCAGCTCTACTACCTCTTCCCGCTGACGCAGGAGGAGAAGTCGCTGAGCCTGGTCAAGGGGACGCTCGCGACGGCCGGACTGTTCGTCGTGGTGCTGCTGGGGGCCATCGCCTGGCTTGTGGTGCGCCAGGTCGTCACGCCGGTCCGGATGGCGGCGGGGATCGCCGAGCGGCTGTCCGCGGGGCGGCTGCAGGAACGGATGAAGGTCACTGGCGAGGACGACATCGCGCGTCTGGGCGAGGCCTTCAATAAGATGGCGCAGAACTTGCAGTTGAAGATCCAGCAGCTGGAGGACCTGTCGCGGATGCAGCGGCGGTTCGTGTCCGATGTGTCGCACGAGCTGCGTACGCCGCTGACGACCGTCCGGATGGCGGCAGACGTCATCCACGACGCGCGCGTGGACTTCGATCCGGTGACCGCCAGGTCGGCCGAGCTGCTGGCCGATCAGCTGGACCGGTTCGAGACGCTGCTGGCGGATCTGCTGGAGATCAGCCGGTTCGACGCGGGCGCGGCGGCGCTGGAGGCAGAGGCGATAGACCTCAGGGAAGTCGTACGTCGTGTGGTCAGCGGCGCCGCGCCGCTCGCCGAGCGCAAGGGCACGCGGATACAGGTCGTCGGCGACCAGCAGCCGGTGGTTGCCGAGGCGGATGCCCGGCGGGTGGAGCGGGTGCTGCGCAATCTCGTCGTCAACGCCGTGGAGCACGGCGAGGGCAGGGACGTGGTGGTCAAGCTCGCGGCGGCGGGCGGGGCGGTCGCGGTCGCGGTGCGCGACTACGGCGTCGGCCTCAAGCCCGGCGAGGCGACCAGGGTGTTCAGCCGTTTCTGGCGGGCGGACCCGGCACGCGCGCGTACCACCGGTGGTACGGGTCTTGGGCTGTCCATCGCCCTGGAGGACGCCCGGCTGCACGGCGGCTGGCTGCAGGCGTGGGGTGAGCCGGGTGGTGGTTCGCAGTTCCGGCTGACGCTGCCGCGGACCGCGGACGAGTCGCTGCGAGGGTCCCCGATACCCCTGGAGCCCAAGGACTCACGGCGTAATCGTGGACTTAATGACGCGGGTCTGCCCCTCGGCGGCAGTGGCAAGCTCGCCACGGTGCCCGTGCAGAGCGCGGGTGGCAATGGGGCACCGCCACGGGCGCCCATGGTGCCGCGGCTGGCCGGGGTGTCGCCCACGGCCGATCCGACGGCGCTGCCGGGTAACGGCGCGCGCGTGGTGCCGCGGCCGGCAGGGGCCGCGCGACGGCCCGATGGTGCGGCTGCCGCAGGTGGGGAGCGGACCGCGGAAGAGCGCGGCCGGGACGACGGCGAGCCCGAGGAGCTTGGACAAGGGGAGGCATTTCGTGGGCGCTGACCGCGAGGGGAGCGGCCATCGGCGCCGCGGGCGCGTGGGGGCGTACGTCGGCTGCGGTGCGCTGTTGTTGACCGGGTGCGCCTCGATGCCGGACAGCGGGGATCTGCGCGGGGTGGAGTCCACGCCGAGGCCGGACTCGCAGGTCCGGGTCTTCGCGATGCCACCGCGCGAGGATGCCCCGCCGGCGGAGATCGTGCAGGGCTTCCTGGAGGCGTTGACCAGTGATGACGCGCAGTACGAGACGGCGCGCAAGTATCTGACGGCGGGTGCCCGCAAGGCCTGGGATCCGTACCGCTCCACGACCGTCCTGGCGGACGGGCCGAACACCGTGTCGGAGCGCGCGGGGACCAGGGAGGGCAGCGATGACGACTATTCGTACGCGCTGTCCGGCAGAAAGGTCGCCACGGTGGACGGGCAGCACGCGTACGCGCCGGACTCGGGCTCGTACGGCAAGACGGTGCACCTCTCCCTGCAGAAGGACACCAAGCAGTGGCGCATCGACGGGCTGCCGCAGGGTGTGGTGATGGGCCAGTCCGACTTCCAGCGCAACTATGTGTCCGTCAACAAGTACTACTTCTCCTCGAACGCGCCTTCGGGGACGGGCCGACAGCTGGGGACCGTCGCCGATCCGGTCTATGTGCGGGGGGAGGTGGACCCGATGACGGAGATGGTCCGGGCGCTCCTGAAGGGGCCCACGCGCTGGTTGGACCCGGTGGTGACGTCCAGCTTCCCCTCCGGCACGGAGCTGAAGAAGGACGTCACGTCGCTGTCGCCGGACGACCGGAACAGGGTGACGGTTCCGCTGAACAAGAAGGCCGACCGGGCCGGAGAGGCCCAGTGCGACAGGATGGCGGCCCAACTCCTGTTCACCCTGCAGGACCTGACGCCCACGGGGGTCGACGAGGTGGAGCTGCAGCGGTCCAACGGCTCGCAGTTGTGTGTGCTCACCGAGGACCGTGCGGAGATCATCGCCTCGCACGGTACGGGCAAGCGGCCCGAGTACCAGTACTTCATCGATGGGAAGCAGCGGCTCGTGCGGCTGCCCAGCGGCAACGGCGACAAGCAGCCCGAGCCGGTGCCCGGTGCGCTGGGTGAGGGCGACAAGAAGCTGCGGGCGGCCGCGGTGTCGCGGGACGAGGACAGTGCGGCCGGAGTGTCGACCGACGGGAGCTCGCTGTACGTCGGTTCGCTGGTGTCGGGCGCCTCGCTCGGGGACGCGGTGCTGCACAGCCAGGGCAAGACGGAGGACGACCGGCTGACGACGCCCAGTTGGGACGGGCGGGGCGATCTGTGGGTGGCCGACCGCGATCCGAAGAACCCCCGGCTGCTGTTGCTGGAGAAGGGTGCGGGCGATCCGCTGGAGGTCACCGCGCCGGGGCTGGACGGGCGCGTCGAGGCGGTGCGGGTGGCCGCCGACGGGGTGCGGATCGCGCTGATAGTCGAGAAGGACGGCAAGAGTTCGCTGCAGGTCGGACGCATCGAGCGTGACACCAAGCCCGGAGAGCGGCCCGTCATCTCGATCCTTGAACTGCGTTCCGTGGCACCGCAGCTGGAGGAGGTCACGGCCATGTCGTGGGCCGGAGACAGTCGGCTTGTCGTCGTCGGGCGCGAGTCCGGTGGGGTGCAGCAGATGCGGTACGTCCAGGTCGACGGCTCCAATTCGGGGAATCAGGCGCCCTCCGCGTTGACAGGGGTGAAGGAGATCGCCGCGTCCGGGGATGATCGGCTGCCGCTGGTGGCGCACTCCGAGGAGGACGGGATCGTGCGGCTGTCGTCCGGGGAGCAGTGGCAGAAGGTCGTCAAGGAGGGCACGGCGCCGGTTTATCCCGGGTAGACCCGTGTGTTCGTCAGGGGTGGGCTCGCTCGCTTCCGGGCGGGCCTCACCCTGGCGGGTGACGGCTGTGGAGTTGTCCACAGGTGGTTGTCCACAGGGGTGGCCGGTCGGCCCGCGCGTTGGCACAGTGGTGGGCATGCGGGGGTGGTGGCAGGACCTCACCGATCTGGTGCTGCCGGCCGAGTGCGGAGGCTGCGGACGGCTTCGCACGGTGCTCTGTCCGGAGTGCCGTGCCGCTCTGAGCGGGGCTGCACCACGCCGGGTGCGACCCGATCCGGAGCCGTCTGGGCTGCCGGTGGTGCACGCGGCGGCCCCTTACGAGGACGAGGTGCGCGCGGCACTCCTCGCCCACAAGGAACGGGGGGCGCTGACACTCGCGGCACCGCTCGGAGCGGCCCTGGCGGGGGCCGTGCGGGCAGGGCTGGGGCAGGTGTGCCTCCCGGCAGCGGAGGGGTGGTCCATGGCCCAGGACGGGCTCCTGAGGCGTCGGAACGGGCCATTGCGGTCCGAGGGCGGTCGGCCCGCGACGGGTGGCGGACAGTCGTGGTGTCCGGGCGGTCGGCCGTCTGGGTCGCGGTCGGGGGCGGGTGTCGACGGAGTCGGTCGAGGACCTGTGCTGCTTGTCCCCGTGCCGTCGTCGCGGCGGGCGGTGCGGGCGCGGGGCCACGATCCGGCGCGGCGGATCGCCCTCGCGGCGGCGGGGGAACTGCGGCGCACGGGGACGTCGGCCCGTGTGCTGGCCGTGCTGCGGCAGCGACGCGCCGTGGCGGACCAGTCAGGGCTCAACGCGCGACAGCGGCTGGACAATCTCGCGAGTGCCCTGGAGGTGGCCGCCGGTGGTGCCCGGCTGTTGGCGGGCGGTGGCCGGGTCGTGCTCGTGGACGACTTGATGACGACGGGAGCGTCGCTGACGGAGGCCTCGCGAGCCGTGCGGGTGGCGATGGCGGACGTCGACGCATACGCCGGGACGGTATGGGAAGCAACGGGGGAACGGACGGTGGAGGTGACGGCAGACGGTGCGGACCGGACGCGAACAGCCCGGGGAATGGCGGGTGCGGGCGGAGTCGGCGCCATGATCTGTGCGGCTGTGGTCGCTGCCTCGCCATCGTCTTTCGAAATAAACCGGAACTGACCGAGAACTTCCATCGTTGCAGGTAATGACCGAGTCAATTCACCTGAACGGAGGTATGCCGCAGTAGAGGGTGACGACATCCGTCCGAGCGAGATATGTTCGGTTGTGAGGCAATGGTGCAGGCCGTACCTTGCGTATCCGAATGCCGTGCTGCGGGTTTCTGAATCACCCGCGGCAATGGGGTGGAGATCTTGCCCATGGGGGAGGAGGAGGTGGAAGTCACCAAGTCCGAGGTTCCGGGACTCACCGGGACCTGGTGCAAAAAGGGAGATGCTCCGCCAGTGGAGCGGAGCTATCCGGGAACGGAGTTCTGCGTGGACATCGTCGTCAAGGGCCGCAAGACCGAGGTGCCCGAGCGGTTCCGCAAGCACGTGGCCGAGAAGCTGAAGCTGGAGAAGATCCAGAAGCTCGATGGCAAGGTGATCAGCCTCGACGTCGAGGTGTCCAAGGAGCCCAACCCTCGGCAGGCCGACCGTTGCGACCGAGTGGAGATCACGCTTCACTCCCGCGGTCCGGTGATCCGGGCGGAGGCGGCGGCAAACGACCCGTATGCAGCACTCGATCTGGCGGCGGACAAACTCGAAGCCCGGCTGCGCAAGCAGCACGACAAGCGCTACACGCGCCGTGGCAACGGCAGGCTCTCGGCCGCCGAGGTCGCCGACCACGTCCCGGGCGCGGCGACGCTGAACGGAAACGGGAGTGTCGTCCACGAGGGCGACAAGGACAGCGTGCCGACCAAGAAGATCGGCCCCCTCGAGGTCATGGGCGAAGGCCCCCTCGTCGTCCGCGAGAAGACCCACGTGGCCGCCCCGATGACGCTTGACCAGGCGCTCTACGAGATGGAGCTGGTCGGGCACGACTTCTATCTGTTCGTCGACTCCGAGACGAAGGATCCGAGTGTCGTCTACCGGCGGCACGCGTACGACTACGGCGTCATCCACCTCAGTACGGACCCCATGGTCGCCCAGGCCGAATCGGACGCGCCGGGCGGTGCGCTCGGCGGCTGACCCGCCCCCGGTGACGGCTGAGCCGGTGCCCCTGGAGCGTGCGTGCGCCCCCAGGGGCACCGGTGTGCGACCACTTCGCGACCCGCTCTGTCACCGCACTGTCGTCCGGGCATGAAATCATGGCCGGACCGGCCCCAACCGGTGGGCCGTTGCCTTGGGTTGGCGATGGCACAGGAACACGGGCCACGGCCTTGCAGGGGGAGGAACGATGGCGGACAGCTTCGGACCGATGCGTGACGAGGATGCCGACGGCGTCGTCGGCATGGGCCCGAGCGCGGGCTCTCCACGCAAGGAGCCCATCAGGGTCCTCGTCGTGGACGACCACGCTCTCTTCCGCCGCGGTCTGGAGATCGTGCTCGCGGCCGAGGAGGACATCCAGGTCGTCGGCGAGGCGGGGGACGGGGCGGAGGCGGTCGACAAGGCGGCCGACCTGCTCCCGGACATCGTGCTGATGGACGTACGCATGCCGAAACGGGGCGGCATCGAGGCGTGTACCTCCATCAAGGAGGTAGCGCCCAGCGCGAAGATCATCATGCTGACGATCAGCGACGAGGAGGCCGACCTCTACGACGCGATCAAGGCGGGCGCGACCGGTTACCTCCTCAAGGAGATTTCGACGGACGAGGTGGCCACGGCCATTCGCGCGGTGGCGGACGGCCAGTCGCAGATCAGCCCTTCGATGGCGTCGAAACTGCTCACCGAGTTCAAATCGATGATCCAGCGGACGGACGAGCGCCGACTGGTGCCCGCGCCGCGGCTCACGGATCGCGAGCTGGAGGTTCTCAAGCTCGTCGCAACAGGGATGAACAACCGGGATATCGCCAAGGAGTTGTTCATCTCCGAGAACACGGTGAAGAACCACGTGCGCAACATCCTGGAGAAGCTGCAACTGCACTCCAGGATGGAGGCGGTGGTGTACGCGATGCGGGAGAAGATCCTCGAGATCCGCTAGTCGGGTTATGCGAGGATGCGGGACAGCTCCCTGCTGAGCGGGTCGCGCAGCTCCGGGGCGTCCATGCGCTCCACGCGTACGTCCGTGCAGTCCACCCAGCTCGCGGCCTCCACCAAGGCCTGGGCCACCGCGGGGACGGCCTTGGCGCCGTCCAGGGTGACCTGCTTGGCGACCAGTGTGCGGCCCTCGCGGGCGGGATCCACGCGGCCGACGAGGTGGCCGCCGGCGAGGACCGGCATCGCGAAATAGCCGTACACGCGCTTCGGCTTGGGCGTGTACGCCTCCAGGCGGTGGGTGAAGCCGAAGATCCGCTCCGTCCGGGCCCGCTCCCAGATGAGCGAGTCGAACGGTGACAACAGCGTCGTACGGTGGCGGCCGCGCGGGGGAGTCTCCAGCGCCTCCGGGTCGGCCCAGGCCGGCTTGCCCCAGCCCTCCACCGTCACCGGGACCAGGCCCGAGTCCGCGATCACCGCGTCGACCTGCTCGCCCTTGAGGCGGTGGTAGTCGGCGATGTCCGCGCGCGTGCCGACGCCCAGGGACCGGCCCGCCAGATCGACCAGACGGCGCACGCACTCCGTGTCGTCCAGCTCGTCATGGAGCAGGGCGTCGGGGACGGCGCGCTCGGCGAGGTCGTACACCCGCTTCCAGCCGCGGCGCTGGGTGCACACCACCTCGCCGTACATCAGCGCGCGCTCGACGGCCACCTTTGTGCCCGACCAGTCCCACCACTCGCTGGTCCGCTTGGCGCCGCCCAACTCCGTGGCGGTGAGGGGGCCTTCGGTACGGAGCTGCTTGATGACCTGGTCGTATGTGCCGTCCGGCAGAGTGTGGTTCCAGTGCGGGCGGGATCTGTAGGCGCGGCGGCGGAAGGCGAAGTGGGGCCACTCCTCGATGGGGAGGATGCAGGCCGCGTGGGACCAGTACTCGAAGGCGTGCGGTCGTGCCGGAGAGGCGCCGATGGAATCCGGCGTCCAGTAGGCGGTGTCGACCGTTTTGCGGCCTACGGCGCCCAGGCGGGCGTACGGGATGAGTTCGTGGGAGCGGGCGAGTACGGAGATCGTGTCGAGTTGGACCGCGCCCAGGTGTCGCAGGACTCCGCGGACGCCGCCCCTGCGGTTCGGGGTGCCCAGGAAGCCTTGGGCCCGCAGGGCGATGCGGCGGGCCTCGTCGGCGGAGAGTTCTGTGGTGGGGCGGGGACTCGTCATGGCCGCACGATAGGGGGTGGCACTGACAATGTGGCTGGCCTGCGGGTTTGTGGGTGTGGGCGGCGGGGGTTTGATTCGCCCCCGCCGCCCCTACCCCAAGCTCTCGGCTTCGCTCGAGCAGGGGGACCCCCATCATCCCGTTCCCGGGGGCTCTGCCCCCAGACCCCCGTTCGGCCTGGGCGGCCTCGTCCTCAAACGCCGGACGGGCTGGAGGGTGGCGGCAAGTACGGGGCTGTCGAGGGGAGGCCCAGGTCTGAGGGGAGGAGGGAACCTACCCAGCAGTCTCGGCGTACGCCTTTGTTGTTGATGGCGGAGCGGAGGGTGCCCTCCAGGGTGAAGCCGACTCGTTCGGCCACTGCGCGGGAGCCCTTGTTGCCTACCTCGGCGCGCCATTCCAGGCGGTCGATGCCGAGTTTCGTGAAGGCCCAGCGGGAGGCGGTGAGGGTGGCTTCGGTGATGTAGCCGTTGCCGCGGTGCTCCTTGGCCACCCAGAAGCCGACCTCGCCGACGCCCAAGGAGTGCATGGTGATCGCGAGCATGCCCACCAGTTCCCCGGAGGGGACGAAGACGCCGAAGGTGAACACGGAGCCGTCCGCCCAGCCGTCGGGAACCATCTGGCCCGTGAAGCCTGACGCGTGCTCGCGGAGATAGGGCGAGGGGATCGTGGTCCAGCGCTGGATGTCGGGGTCCTGTACGGCGTCGTACACGGCGTCGGTGTCGTGCGAGCCCACGGTGCGCAGGAGCAGACGGTCGGTGGTCAGCGTGACGGGGTCCATCGGCTGATTCTGCTCGGGTCGACCGAAGGGCGCCATTATTTTGCGGTGGGTGACGAATCGGTTACTTTTCGCAGCGCTGGCGCGGCACCTTACGCAACCCCTGTCCGTTGTCCTCATGGCTGTCACGGGCAGACCTCCCGGCGCGGTGGGGTCCTCGCTTACGATGGCCGTTGCTCAAGCTGTGATTTGAAACTGTCAATTGAAACCGACCGTCCCAGGCCCGACCGGCAAGGAGACAAACCCCCGTGTCCGTCCTCTCGAAGATCATGCGTGCAGGCGAAGGCAAGATCCTGCGCAAGCTGCACCGCATCGCGGACCAGGTCAACTCCATCGAAGAGGACTTCGTCGACCTCTCCGACGCCGAGCTGCGGGCCCTCACCGATGAGTACAAGCAGCGGTACGCCGACGGCGAAAGCCTCGACGACCTGCTGCCCGAGGCCTTCGCGACGGTGCGCGAGGCCGCCAAGCGCGTCCTTGGCCAGCGTCACTACGACGTGCAGATGATGGGCGGCGCCGCGCTCCACCTCGGCTATGTCGCGGAGATGAAGACCGGTGAGGGCAAGACGCTCGTCGGCACCCTGCCCGCATATCTGAACGCCCTCTCCGGAGACGGCGTTCACCTCATCACGGTCAACGACTACCTGGCCGAGCGCGACTCCGAAATGATGGGCCGCGTCCACAAGTTCCTGGGCCTGAACGTCGGCTGCATCCTCGCCAACATGACGCCCGCCCAGCGCCGCGAGCAGTACGCGTGCGACATCACCTACGGCACGAACAACGAGTTCGGCTTCGACTACCTGCGCGACAACATGGCGTGGTCGCAGGACGAACTGGTGCAGCGCGGCCACAACTTCGCGATCGTCGACGAGGTCGACTCCATCCTCGTCGACGAGGCCCGTACGCCGCTGATCATCTCCGGCCCGGCCGACCAGGCCACCAAGTGGTACGGCGACTTCGCCAAGCTGGTCACCCGCCTGAAGCGGGGCGAGGCCGGCAACACCCTCAAGGGCATCGAGGAGACCGGGGACTACGAGGTCGACGAGAAGAAGCGCACCGTCGCCATCCATGAGCCCGGCGTCGCCAAGGTCGAGGACTGGCTGGGTATCGACAACCTGTACGAGTCGGTGAACACCCCGCTCGTGGGCTACCTGAACAACGCCATCAAGGCCAAGGAGCTCTTCAAGAAGGACAAGGACTACGTCGTCATCGACGGCGAAGTCATGATCGTCGACGAGCACACCGGCCGTATCCTCGCCGGCCGCCGCTACAACGAGGGCATGCACCAGGCGATCGAGGCGAAGGAAGGGGTGGACATCAAGGACGAGAACCAGACGCTCGCCACGATCACCCTGCAGAACTTCTTCCGCCTCTACGGCAAGCTCTCCGGTATGACCGGTACGGCGATGACCGAGGCCGCCGAGTTCCACCAGATCTACAAGCTCGGCGTCGTCCCGATCCCCACCAACAAGCCGATGGTCCGCAAGGACCAGTCGGACCTGATCTACCGCACCGAGGTCGCCAAGTTCGACGCGGTGGTCGACGACATCGCCGAGAAGCACGAGAAGGGCCAGCCGATCCTCGTCGGTACGACGTCGGTCGAGAAGTCCGAATATCTTTCGCAGCAGCTCTCGAAGCGCGGTATTCAGCACGAGGTGCTGAACGCCAAGCAGCATGACCGGGAGGCGACCATCGTTGCCCAGGCCGGGCGCAGGGGCGCCGTGACCGTCGCCACCAACATGGCCGGTCGTGGTACGGACATCAAGCTCGGCGGCAACCCCGAGGACCTCGCGGAGGCCGAGCTGCGTCAGCGCGGCCTCGACCCCGAGGAGCACATCGAGGAGTGGGCTGCCGCCCTGCCCGCCGCCCTGGAGAAGGCCGAACAGGCCGTCAAGGCGGAGAACGACGAGGTCAAGGACCTCGGCGGGCTCTATGTGCTGGGTACCGAGCGGCACGAGTCCCGTCGTATCGACAACCAGCTGCGCGGTCGCAGCGGGCGTCAGGGCGACCCGGGCGAGTCCCGCTTCTATCTGTCGCTGGGCGACGACCTGATGCGACTCTTCAAGGCTCAGATGGTCGAGCGCGTGATGTCGATGGCGAACGTTCCCGACGACGTGCCGATCGAGAACAAGATGGTCACGCGCGCGATCGCGTCCGCCCAGTCGCAGGTCGAGCAGCAGAACTTCGAGACGCGCAAGAACGTCCTGAAGTACGACGAGGTGCTCAACCGGCAGCGCGAGGTCATCTACGGCGAGCGCCGCCGTGTCCTGGAGGGCGAGGACCTGCAGGAGCAGATCCAGCACTTCATGGACGACACGATCGACGCGTACATCGCGGCCGAGACCGCCGAGGGCTTCGCCGAGGAATGGGACGTCGACCGGCTGTGGGGCGCCTTCAAGCAGCTCTACCCGGTGAAGGTCACCGTCGACGAGCTGGAGGAGGCGGCCGGCGACCGTGCCGGTCTGACCGCCGACTTCATCTCGGAGTCCATCAAGGACGACATCCACGAGCAGTACGCGAGCCGCGAGGAGCAGCTCGGCTCCGAGATCATGCGTGAGCTCGAGCGCCGGGTCGTGCTCTCCGTGCTGGACCGCAAGTGGCGCGAGCACCTCTACGAGATGGACTACCTCCAGGAGGGCATCGGCCTGCGTGCCATGGCGCAGAAGGACCCGCTGGTCGAGTACCAGCGCGAGGGCTTCGACATGTTCTCCGCCATGATGGACGGCATCAAGGAGGAGTCCGTCGGCTACCTGTTCAACCTGGAGGTCCAGGTCGAGCAGCAGGTCGAGGAGGTTCCGGTCGAGGACACCGCGCCGTCGCTGGAGAAGAAGGAGGACGCCGTCCCCGCGGGTGCGCGTCCCGAGATCCGGGCCAAGGGGCTCGACGCCCCGCAGCGTCCCGACCGGCTGCACTTCTCCGCGCCGACCGTGGACGGCGAGGGCGGCATCGTCGAGGGCGACTTCGCCAGCGACGACGAGGAGCCCGTGCGTTCCGAGGCGGACGGCCTCACGCGCGCGGAGCGCCGCAAGCAGCAGAAGAGCAACGGGCGTCGCCGCAAGAAGTGAAGTGATGGCCGCAAGAGGTGAAGTGATGCTGGGGTCCCGACCGGGGTCCGGTGACCGTTCCGTCCGAGAGGGCTGAGCGGTCCGCGGTTGAGCTGTGAGGGGCCGGGCACCTTGGGTGTCCGGCCCTTCGCGTTGCTCAGTCGTCGTCCGGGCGGGGCATGCGGGGACCGCCCAGTTCCACCGCGGTGCAGCGCCAGCGGAGGTCGGGGCCCTGTTCCAGACGGAAGGCCATCGCGCGGAGCTGGTCGCCGGCGCCGATGCGGGCGAAGGCCTCGATCGCACCGGGGCGTGGGACGTCGTAGCCGATGTCGCGGACGACCGGGCGGGTGCCGCGGGCGCGCAGGGGGCCGCGTTCGGCGAGCCAGGCCAGTTCGTCGTAGGCCCGGCCCGCGGTGTGGCGCAGCATGCAGTGCACGGGGCGGTGGCCGCTGAGCACCGCGAGGAGGCGGTCGGCGAAGAGGTCGGTGGGGCGGGGCTGGGGAGCGGGTCCCCGCGGGGGTGTGGCGGGCCTGGTGAGCGGCGGGGCGCCGGTCGGCGAGGGTGCCGGTGGTGGGGCGGTGGTTGGTGCCGTCGGTGGGCGGCCTGCGGTCGGTGCCGCCGCGAGGTGGCGGGTGCCTGGGGGCGCTGTGCGGAAGGCGTCTGCGGCCGAGGGCGACGGTGGTGGGCCCTCTCCCGGTGTTGGACGGGGGGTGCCCGTGCCTGGGGCGCGGGATGGGGTGCTGCCGGGGCGGCGGGTGTCGTGACGACCGGGCGGGCGGGCTCCCGGATGGCGCTTCGTCCTCGTCATCACCTTGTTCATGCGTGTCCCCGCTCGCTGCGGCCCGAGTTGTACCGGGCGGTAACTTTCGTGTTGGAGATCTTCTACGAGGCGGGAGTGGGCCTCGGCAAGGACGTCCGACGCGCGCCGGGGCGGCCGGGAGGTTCACCTATCAGGGTGACAGGCAGGGGCGGGATCCTTGCCGGGGCCGGGGTGTACCGGGTGAATCGCGGGCCTGGGGTGGACGCCGCACGGTGTATGACCCGGGACCCGAAAGGGGACACCCGCACGTATCCTGAAGGCCCTCCCGGGAGGCGCCGTAACGCCCTTCTCGGAGCCCTCCGACTACGAAAGCGGCCAGCCATGCGCGTCTACGTCCCCCTGACCCTCTCCGGTCTCGCCGAGGCGTACAAGACGGGGGAGCTGGGAGCGGGACCGTTCGTCGCGTACGCCGTCACGCCCGCGTTGCGCGAGTGGTATCTCTCCGACGACATCGAGGAGCTCGAGTACGCGGCGCTGAACCGGGCCGCGCAGGCCTCGCTGCGGCTGCTCGCGGGAGAGCCGGGAACCGTGCGGCGCCGGGTCGTCGTCGCGGTCGACGTTCCTGACCGGGCCGCAGTCGCCGATCCCGACCGAGGGCTGGATGCGGCGGCGCTCGGTGAGGTGCGGGTGTCCGGGGCCGGGGCCGTGCCCTTGGCCAAGGCGGCCGCGGTGCATGTCGACGCCGATGACGCCGAGGAGGATGTCGCCGCTGCCGTGGCGGCGTTGGGGGCCGCGGATCACGGGGACGGCGACGCGCAGTTCATCGTGGACGGGGCCGAGGATCACGAGCTGTTGTGGTTCGCGACGCAGGAGATTCCCAACCTGGTGGGGTTGGACGACTGAGAGCCGTTGTCAGCGCGGGCGGGTACGTTCTTGGTATGGGGAAGCACGGAGCAGCAGCGCACATTGTGTGGGACTGGAACGGGACTCTGTTCCACGACAACGCCGCGATCATCGGGGCGACGAACGCGGCGTTCGCCGAGTTGGGGCTGGAGCCGATCACGCTGGAGCGCTACCGGGCGTTGTACTGCGTGCCGGTGCCGAAGTTCTACGAGCGGCTGATGGGGCGGCTGCCGACGGACGCCGAGTGGCAGATCATGGACGAGACCTTCCATCGGTACTACGCGGAGCATCGCACCACGTGCGAGCTCACCGAAGGGGCGGCGGGGCTGCTCGCCGAGTGGCGGTCGGCGGGGCGGAGCCAGTCGCTGCTGAGCATGTACGTGCATGAGGAGCTGGTTCCGTTGGTGCGGGGGTTCGGGATCGAGCCGCACTTCGTGCGGGTGGACGGGCGGACCGGACCGTCCGGCGGCAGCAAGGCCGAGCACATGGTGCGGCACATAGGGTCACTCGCGGGTGTGGATCCGGAGCGCACGGTGGTGATCGGGGACGCCGCCGACGACGCGGTCGCCGCCCTGCATGTGGGTGCGCGGGCCGTGCTCTACACCGGCGGATCGCACGGCCGCGCCAGCCTCGAAGAGGTCGGCGTGCCCGTGGTGGACAGCCTGGCGGAGGCGGTCGAGGAGGCCGAGCGGCTGGCGGCCTGATCGGCCTGGCCGGTCCAGCGGGCCACCGGCCTGGCTTGCCCTGCGGCGTGGACCCGCTCGACGCGGTGGAGCCGTAGGGCAGGCGTCCCGCCGCTTTCGTGCCGGGCAGTGGCGAAGAAGGGACGTTGCGGCTGCCCTCTTCGGCGGGGCAGCCGCACACCGTCCGCCTGCAGCCGAGCTCAGCTCACCGGCGCCTTCGCGCGCAGCACCGTGAGGAACTCGCGCATCCAGCCGGAGTGGTCCGGCCAGGCGCGGGCGGAGACGAGCGTGCCGTCGACCACCGCCTCCGCGTCGTGGAAGGTGGCGCCGGCTGCCTGCATGTCGAGCTCCAGCGCCGGGTACGCCGTGACGCGGCGGCCGCTCAGGGCGTCGACGGCCGCGGTCAGGAGGGGGCCGTGGCAGATCTGGGCCACCGGCTTGTCCGTGTCGAAGAAGGACTTGAGGATCTTGCGGAGTTCGGGGTCGTTGCGGAGGTACTCGGGGGCGCGGCCGCCGGGGATGACCAGGGCGGCGTACTGGCCGGGGTCGACGTCGGCGAACGCGAGGTCGGCGGGCCAGGTGTAGCCGGGCTTCTCCGTGTACGTGTCGAAGCCGGGCTCGAAGTCATGGATGACGAAGCGGAGTTTCTTGCAGGTGGGGGCCGCGATGTGGACCTCGTACCCTTCCTCGCGCAGGCGCTGGTAGGGGTACAGGACCTCCAGTGACTCCGCGGCGTCGCCGGTGACGATCAGGATCTTCGCTGACATGTCGGTGTCGCTCCCTTCGAGCAGGGCTTCACGCAGGGCTTCAAGCAGTGCTTCCGCAGGTCTCCAGCCGCAGTACCCCGGACAAGCCGTACCGCACCTCCATGCAAGCCGCACCTCGCAGGGCAATGCAAGCCGCACTGCACGTTGTCGTCCCTTTCGTCCCTGTGCAGAGTGTCAAAGTTCGACCCCCGGTTTTGTACACATACGGCTCATGACGGGGCCCGGGTGGGGAGCGATAGCCTGGTGGCGTGATCAGCGCGATATCTCGCGGGGGCAACACTGCCCCTGCCCTGCGCCCGAACAGCACGGAAGACATCCGTGGCCGGGCGGCGGTCGCTGATCCTCGCGGGCGGGACGGGACGGCACACGCAGTCCGTACGCCGAGGAAACCCCGGGCTCTGAAGACGCGGAGATCAGCGTCACAGTCGCCGCGGGCGCCGAAAATGGCCGATAAACCCCCGCTCATCTCTCCATGCGGCATAGCGTCGAACCAGACCGGACACCCCGTGTCGTTGCGTCATGTCGGAGAAGCGACCGTACTTCCTTCTACGTCACGCAACGGCGCGCGACAGGAGCCAGAGGACAATGCAGACCAAGCTGGACGAAGCCAAGGCCGAGCTGCTCGAGAGGGCTGCCCGGGTAGCTGAGAACAGTCCGGTCGGGGGGCACCTACCGACTGGGACGACGGGCGAGGGCACCCCTGACCGGGACACCGTGCTCGCGTTCCTCCAGCTCTACTACCTGCACACCGCCCCGGAGGACCTGGCCGACCGTGACCCGGTGGACATCTTCGGAGCCGCCGTCTCGCACTACCGACTGGCCGAGAATCGCCCGCAGGGCACGGCCAATGTGCGGGTCCACACGCCGACCGTCGAGGAGAACGGCTGGACGTGCAGCCACTCCGTCGTCGAGGTCGTGACCGATGACATGCCCTTCCTCGTCGACTCGGTCACCAATGAACTGTCCCGGCAGGGGCGCGGGATCCATGTCGTCATCCACCCGCAGGTCGTCGTACGGCGTGAACTGACCGGCAAGCTCATCGAGGTGCTGCCGGGCCGGCCCACCGCGGAGGAGCTTCCGCACGACGCGCACATCGAGTCCTGGATCCACGTCGAGATCGACCGTGAGACCGACCGCGCCGATCTGAAGCAGATCACCGCCGATCTGCTGCGTGTCCTGTCCGACGTCCGCGAGGCCGTCGAGGACTGGGAGAAGATGCGCGACGCCGCGCTGCGCATCGCCGAGGAGCTGCCCAAGGAGCCGACCGCGGACGATCTGCGGGACCAGGAGGTCGAGGAGGCCCGGGAGCTGCTGCGCTGGCTGGCGGCCGACCACTTCACCTTCCTGGGGTACCGGGAGTACGAGCTGCGGGACGACGACTCGCTGGCCGCCGTGGCCGGGACCGGACTCGGCATCCTGCGCGCCGACCCGCACCACGCCGGCGAGGACAGCCACCCGGTCAGCCCGTCCTTCGAGCGGCTGCCCGCAGACGCCCGTGCCAAGGCCCGCGAGCACAAGCTCCTCGTCCTGACGAAGGCGAACAGCCGGGCCACCGTGCACCGCCCCTCCTACCTCGACTACATCGGTGTGAAGAAGTTCGACGCGGACGGCAATGTCGTCGGCGAGCGGCGTTTCCTGGGCCTGTTCTCCTCGGCCGCGTACACCGAGTCCGTGCGGCGTGTGCCCGTCGTCCGCCGCAAGGTCGAGGAGGTCCTGCGCGGCGCCGGGTTCTCGCCCAACAGCCACGACGGCCGTGACCTGCTCCAGATCATGGAGACGTACCCGCGCGACGAGCTCTTCCAGACGCCCCCCGACGAGCTGCGTTCCATCGTCACCAGCGTCCTGTACCTCCAGGAGCGGCGGCGGCTGCGGCTCTACCTGCGCCAGGACGAGTACGGGCGCTACTACTCGGCCCTCGTCTACCTCCCGCGAGACCGCTACACCACCGGCGTACGCCTCAGGATCATCGACATCCTGAAGGAGGAACTCGGCGGCACCAACGTCGACTTCACGGCCTGGAACACCGAGTCGATCCTCTCCCGGCTGCACTTCGTGGTCCGGGTCCCGCAGGGCACCGAGCTGCCGCAGCTCAGCGATGTGGACAAGGAGAGGATCGAGGCGCGGCTCGTCGAGGCCGCCCGCTCCTGGGCCGACGCCTTCGCCGAGGCGCTGAACGCCGAGTGCGGCGAGGAGCGCGCGGCCGAGCTGCTGCGCCGGTACGGCAACGCCTTCCCCGAGGGTTACAAGGCCGACCACACCCCGCGCGCCGCCGTCGCCGACCTGGTCCACCTCGAAGCGCTCACGCAGGACCCGAGCAAGGACTTCGCGCTCAGCCTCTACGAGCCGGTGAACGCCGGTGCCGGCGAGCGCCGCTTCAAGATCTACCGCACCGGCGAGCAGGTCTCGCTCTCCGCGGTCCTCCCGGCCCTCAACCGCCTCGGCGTCGAGGTCACCGACGAGCGCCCGTACGAGCTGCGCTGCTCGGACCGGACGACCGCCTGGATCTACGACTTCGGGCTGCGCCTGCCCAAGTCCCTGATCCACAACGGCGACTCCCTCGGCGACGACGGCCGCGAGCGTTTCCAGCAGGCCTTCGCCGCCACCTGGACCGGGCAGGCCGAGAACGACGGCTTCAACGCCCTGGTCCTGACCGCCGGGCTGCACTGGCGCCAGGCGATGGTGCTGCGTGCGTACGCCAAGTACCTGCGCCAGGCCGGCTCCACGTTCAGCCAGGACTACATGGAGGACACCCTCCGCAACAACGTCCACACCACCCGGCTGCTGATCTCGCTGTTCGAGGCGCGGATGTCGCCGGAGCGCCAGCGTGCCGGTGTCGAGCTCACCGACGCCCTGACGGAGGAGCTGGACCTGGCGCTCGACCAGGTGGCCAGCCTGGACGAGGACCGGATCCTGCGCTCCTTCCTCACCGTCATCAAGGCGACCCTGCGCACCAATTTCTTCCAGGAGACGGTGCGCGGTACGCCGCACGAGTACGTCTCCATGAAGTTCGACCCGCAGGCCATCCCGGACCTGCCGGCGCCGCGACCGGCGTACGAGATCTGGGTGTACTCGCCGAAGGTGGAAGGCGTGCACCTGCGGTTCGGGAAGGTCGCGCGCGGCGGTCTGCGCTGGTCCGACCGGCGTGAGGACTTCCGGACGGAGATCCTGGGGCTGGTCAAGGCGCAGATGGTGAAGAACACCGTCATCGTGCCGGTCGGCGCCAAGGGCGGCTTCGTCGCCAAGCAGCTGCCCGACCCGTCCGTGGACCGCGACGCCTGGCTGGCGGAGGGCATCCGCAGCTACAAGACGTTCATCTCGGCGCTGCTCGACATCACCGACAACATGGTCGCCGGTGAAATCGTGCCGCCCGTGGAGGTCGTGCGGCACGACGAGGACGACACCTATCTCGTCGTCGCCGCCGACAAGGGCACCGCGACGTTCTCGGACATCGCCAACGAGGTCGCGCAGAGCTACAACTTCTGGCTCGGCGACGCGTTCGCCTCCGGCGGCTCCGCCGGTTACGACCACAAGAAGATGGGCATCACCGCCCGCGGCGCCTGGGAGTCCGTGAAGCGGCACTTCCGGGAGCTGGGCGTGAACACCCAGGCCGAGGACTTCACCGTGGTCGGCGTCGGCGACATGTCCGGTGACGTGTTCGGCAACGGCATGCTGCTCAGCGAGCACATCCGCCTCGTCGCCGCCTTCGACCACCGGCACATCTTCATCGACCCGCACCCGGACGCGGAGACGTCGTACGCCGAGCGCCGCCGCCTCTTCGAACTTCCGCGCTCCAGCTGGGCCGACTACAACACCGAGCTGATCTCGTCCGGCGGCGGCGTCTTCCCGCGTACCGCCAAGGCGATCCCGGTCAACGCGCACATCCGTGAGGCCCTCGGCATCGAGCCCGGCACCGCCAAGATGACCCCGGCCGACCTGATGAAGGCGATCCTCAAGGCGCCGGTCGACCTGCTGTGGAACGGCGGCATCGGTACGTACGTGAAGTCGTCCCACGAGACGCACGCGGACGTCGGCGACAAGGCCAACGACGCCATCCGCGTCGACGGCGCCGACCTGCGCGTCAAGGTCGTCGGCGAGGGCGGCAACCTGGGCCTGACCCAGCTCGGCCGGATCGAGTTCGCCCAGCACGGCGGCAGGATCAACACGGATGCCATCGACAACAGCGCGGGCGTGGACACCTCCGACCACGAGGTGAACATCAAGATCCTGCTCAACGCGGTGGTGGCCAACGGCGACCTGACCGTCAAGCAGCGCAACAAGCTGCTCGCCGAGATGACCGACGAGGTCGGCGCCCTGGTCCTGCGCAACAACTACGCGCAGAACGTGGCGATCGCCAACGCGCTCGCCCAGTCCCCGAGCATGCTCCACGCCCAGCAGCGCTTCCTGCGCACCCTGGTCAGGGAGGGCCACCTCGACCGGGCCCTGGAGTTCCTGCCCACCGAGCGGCAGATCCGCGAGCGGCTCAACTCCGGACAGGGGCTGACCGGTCCGGAGACGGCCGTCCTCCTCGCGTACACGAAGATCACGGTCGCCGACGCGCTGCTCGCCACCTCGCTGCCCGACGACCCGCATCTGCAGAACCTGCTGTTCGCCTACTTCCCGACGGCGCTGCGCGAGAACTTCCGCGAGCAGATCGAGGGGCACGCGCTGCGCCGTGAGATCGTGACGACCGTCCTGGTCAACGACACGGTCAACACGGGCGGTACGAGCTTCCTGCACCGCCTGCGGGAAGAGACCGGCGCCTCGCTGGAGGAGATCGTCCGGGCACAGACCGCGGCCCGCGCGATCTTCGAGTCGAGCAAGGTGTGGGACGCGGTCGAGGGGCTCGACAATGTCGTCGACGCGGGTGTCCAGACCCGTATCCGGCTGCACTCGCGCCGCCTCGTCGAGCGCGGCACGCGCTGGCTGCTCAACAACCGGCCGCAGCCGCTCCAGCTCGCCGAGAACATCTCCTTCTTCCGGGAGGGGGTCGCGCAGGTGTGGGGCGTGCTGCCCAAGCTGCTGCGTGGCGCGGACCTGGAGTGGTACCAGCGGATCTACGAGGAGCTGGTGGGGGCCGGCGTCCCGGAGGAGCTCGCCACGCGGGTGGCCGGGTTCTCCTCCGCCTTCCCGACGCTGGACATCGTCGCGGTGGCCGACCGCACGGGCAAGAACCCGATGGCCGTCGCCGAGGTCTACTACGACCTCGCCGACCGCCTGGGCATCACCCAGCTCATGGACCGCATCATCGAGCTGCCGCGCGCCGACCGCTGGCAGTCCATGGCCCGTGCCTCGATCCGCGAGGACCTGTACGCGGCCCACGCGGCGCTCACCGCCGACGTCCTCTCCGTCGGCAACGGCACCTCGACTCCCGAGCAGCGCTTCAAGGCCTGGGAGGAGAAGAACGCGGCGATCCTCGGCCGCGCCCGCACCACCCTGGAGGAGATCCAGGGCTCGGACTCGTTCGACCTGGCGAATCTGTCGGTGGCGATGCGCACGATGCGGACGCTGTTGCGGACGCATTCGTAGGGCGTCATGCGTAGGGCGTCATGCGTAGGGCGTCATGCGTAGGGCGTCATGCGTAGGGCGTCATGCGTAGGTCGTACGGTTCGTACGTCTCGTACGTCGATGGGGGCGCCCCGGCCATCAAGGCCGGGGCGCCCCCGTTCGCGTACGCCCTTCAGGTGATTTCACCCGCCAAGGGCGGCCGATAGCACAGTATGACTGTCCGCTTTGTCTACGATTAGTGAGATGAGCGTAGATCCCGCCCGGTCCGGCGTCTCCGTATCCGTCGTCGTCATCGTCTACAACGACGCCGCCCGGCTGCCCACGGCCGTGCGCTCCGTCCTCGACCAGACGCTGCGGAGCGTCGAGGTGGTCATCGTCGACGACCGGAGCACGGACGGTTCGTACGAGGTGGCGCGGCGGCTGGCCGCAGAGCATCCGGGCCGGGTGCGCCCCTTCCGGTTGCCCGAGAACAGCGGCGGCTGCGGTGCCCCCCGCAACCACGGCATCCAGCAGGCCCGCGGCGACTACGTCCTCTTCCTCGACAGCGACGACGTGCTGGAGCGCAACGCCTGCCGCAACATGCTGGAGGCGGCCGAGACCACCGGCGCCGACCTCGTTTCCGGCCTGTGCGTCCGGGTGCATGTCGACTCGCGCACGCGAAAGGAGGTCCAGTGGTACCCCTGGCTGTACGAGCGCACCCGCACCCTGGAGTCGATCTCCGAGCTGCCCGACCTGCTGGTCTTCGACACCCTGTCGACGAACAAGTGCTACCGCAGGCGGTTCCTGCTGGATGAGGGGCTGGAGTTCCCCGTCGGGATCCACTACGAGGACCTGCTCTTCTCCGCGCGGGCGTATGTGGCCGCTCGCCGCATCACCCTCATCCCCAACCGCGTCTACGACTGGAGAGTCGTCGAGAAGTCGGCGGCGAAGTCGATCAGCAACCGGCGCGACGAGATCGCCAACTTCGCGCACCGCATGGAGATCCACCGCAGGATCGACCACCTCCTCGCCGACAACAACCTGTTGGAGCTGAAGTTCGCCAAGGACGTCAAGTGGCTCAAGCACGACCTGGTGCTGCACCTGCGTGAGCTGCCGTTCCGGGACGCGTCCTACCGGCAGGAGTTCGCGGCGATCGCCCGCGAGTACCTGGAGTCGATCGACCGCGCCGCCTTCGACGAGGCCGAGCCCATCCACGCGATCTGCGGCTATCTCCTCCAGCGGGGCGACTGGGCGAACCTGCTGCCGGCCGTGGACACGCTCATCAACCGCGACAAGATCTCCGCGCCGCTCGTCGAGCGCGACGGACGGGTGTACTGGTGTGCGGAGCACATCGACGACGACCCTTTCGGCCGGCATGTCCTGGACGTCACCGAACTCGGCTACCACGCCAGGCCGGTCGAGCGGATGTTCCTGCGCAACGCCCTGACCGCCTACGAGGAGACCGGTGGCACGGTCAGGCTGGCCGGGCGCGTCATCAACCCGCTCGGCCTGATCCCGCCCGGCGCCCGGCTCTCCGGGGAACTGGAGTTCTACGCTCGCAGGCTCGGCGTGCGCTTCCAGACCTTCCGCTTCCCCGTGGCCACCGTGCGGCACGAGGGCGGGACGATCGCCTGGGAGGCCGCGGCCGACCTTGCGAAGAGGCTGCGGCCCCTGGGCATCGTGGACGCCGTGTGGGACGTACGACTCCACCTCGACGTCGGCGTCGACGGTGACGGCGTACCCACCAGGACCGCACGGACCACGACCCGGCTCACTGCCACCGAACCCGGACTGGCCGCCGGGCAGTTGGCCATCCGCCCCCGGCTGACCCGGCTGGTCGCCGACCATATGGAGCCGGTTGTCTCCTCCCGCGGTCACCTCTCCTTCCGGCTCGTCCCGGGCAAGAAGGCCGATGAGCTGGTCCAGCGCGGTGTGCACGGCCCGCCCGGGCGGCTCGCCAGGTCCGGCTACGGCAAGGCCAAGGACCTGCGCAAGAAACTCTCCTCCGGCGACACCAAACTCCGCCTGTACCACGAGGTGTTCAGCCGCCTGCCCATCAAGAAGGGCCTCGTCGTCTTCGAGAGCCACCTGGGCCGCCAGTACAGCGACAGCCCCAAGGCGATCTACGAGGAGATGCGCCGTCAGGGCCTGGAGTTCGAGGCGGTGTGGTCGTACGCGGACACCCCCCGGGGCTTCCCCGCCGACGCCACCCTGGTGCGCCGCTGGTCGCTCCCCTACCTCAAGGCCCTCGCGCGGGCCGAGTTCTGGATCGACAACCAGGGCTACCCGCTGAAGGCCACCAAGCGGCCCGAGACCACGTACATCCAGACCTGGCACGGCTCGGCGCTCAAGCGGATGGGTTTCGACGAGCCCGAGTGGAAGCTCAAGTCCCGGGCCGCGCAGGCGGAGCGGCAGCGCACCCTGGACCGCTTCGACCGGTTTTTGATCCGCTCCGAGCACGATGTGCGCACCCTCGCACGGGCGTTCCGGCTCCAGGAGCGGGCGCTGCTGCGGGTGGGCTATCCGCGCAACGACGCGCTCCTGCGGGCCAAGGAGCGCGAGGACGCGTCCGGTTGGCGTGAACGCGGGCCGCTGGCGACCAAGTTGGGCATCCCGGGCGACAAGGAGGTGCTGCTCTACGCCCCGACCTTCCGCCAAAGCGGCGGAAAACGACGACGGTTCGAGCTGCCCTTCGACGTGGAGCGCTTCGCCGACACCTTCGGTGACCGCTATGTCCTCCTGGTCCGCTCGCACTACCTCAACCACATCGTGCTCCCGCCGTCGGTACGCGGCCGCGTCATCGACGTCACCGCACACCACGACATGACGCCGCTGCTGACCCTCGCCGACGGTCTGATCACCGACTACTCGTCCGCGATGTTCGACTACGCCCTCCTCGACCGGCCGATGCTCTTCTTCGCGTACGACTACGAGGAATACGTGCACGAGGGCCGCGGGACCTACTTCGACCTGCTGGAGCGGGCACCCGGGCCGGTCGTCCGCAGCGAGGACGAGCTGTACGCGGTGCTCGACTCGCCGGACTCGCTGGAGGAGCAGCGGGTGAAGTACGCGGCTTCGCGCGAGCGGTTCGTCGCGGACTTCGGCGAGTACGACAAGGGGAGCGCCGCCCGCGACATCGTCGACCAGTTCTTCGCCCGGTGGAGGCGCGCGTGAGTGCCCAGAACGGGCGGGACCTCTTCTTCGTCTCCAACAGCGTCAACGAACTGGGCGGAGTGACCAGTTGGTCGCACCAGATGGCCCGCCTCTTCACCGAGCGGGGGCACCGGGTGCACATCATCGGCATCACCCCGCCCGAGGAGGCGCAGGAGCTCGGCGAGGTTCCGTACCCGATGACGACGCTGTACGACGGTCAGCCACCGCGTACCGGCCCGGCCCGTGAGGAGAGCATGCGCGAACAGGCCGGCAGGCTGACCGCGCTGTTCCGGGAGGCACGCCCCGGCGCCGTCGTGATCGTCACCCAGGTGTGGGCCATGGAGTGGGTGAAGATGGCCGACACCCGTGGCCGCACCGTGATCGGCATGAGCCACGAGTCCTTCAAGTACGCGCGGACGACCTCGCGCTTCCAGCGGGTGCTGCGGCACTACAAGGGTGTCGACCGCATGCTGGCGCTCACCCGCGAGGACGCCGACCTGTGGATCCGGCAGGGCATGAACAACGCCTCCTTCATGCCGAACCCGCTCCCGTTCACGCCCGAGGTGCCCTCGCCCCGCACCGGCAACGTCGTCGTCAGTGTCGGCCGGCTGCACCACCAGAAGGGCATCGACATGCTCCTCGACAGCTGGGCCGAGGTCGCGCCGCGCCACCCCGACTGGACCCTGCGCCTCTACGGCTCCGGCGAGGAGGAGGAGATCCTGCGCAAGCAGTGCACGGCCCTCGGTCTCGACGACTCGGTGGAGTGGAGGGGCCCCACCGGCGATGTGCCGGGCGCCCTGCGCGCCGCCTCGGTCTTCGTCCTGTCCTCACGCGGGGAGGGCTTCCCGCTGGCCCTGATGGAGGCCATGGCCGGCGCCCTGCCGTGCGCCGCGTTCGACTGCGCGCCCGGCGTCCACGAGATCGTCCGGGACGGCGAGGACGGACTCCTCGCCGCCCCCGGCAACACCCCCGAACTCGCCCGCAGGCTGGACACGTTGATGTCCGACAAGGAGCTGCGGGACAGGATGGGGGAGGCGGCACGCGTCAACATCCAGCGCTACACGACGGACGAGATCGTGCGGAGATGGGAGGACCTGTTCGCGTTCCTGGAGCGCTGAGGCCCCCACCCGAGCCCCTATTTACCGGTGAACTTCTCGTACTCCTTCAGCACTTCCTCCGTGGGCCCGTCCATGCGGAGCTCACCGCGCTCCAGCCACAACACCCGATCGCACGTATCCCGGATCGACTTGTTGTTGTGGCTCACCAGGAACACCGAGCCCGCGTGCTTGCGCAGCTCACGGATGCGGGCCTCGGACCGCTTCTGGAAGGAGCGGTCGCCGGTCGCCAGGGCCTCGTCGATCAGCAGCACGTCATGGTCCTTGGCGGCGGCGATGGAGAACCGGAGTCGCGCCGCCATACCGGAGGAGTACGTGCGCATCGGGAGGGTGATGAAGTCGCCCTTCTCGTTGATGCCGGAGAAGTCGACGATCTCCTGGTAGCGCTCCTTCACCTGCTCGCGCGACATGCCCATGGCGAGCCCGCCGAGGTAGACGTTGCGCTCACCGGTGAGGTCGTTCATCAGGGCCGCGTTGACGCCCAGCAGTGAGGGCTGGCCGTCGGTGTAGATCTTGCCGCTCTCCACCGGGAGGAGGCCCGCGACCGCCTTGAGCAGGGTGGACTTGCCCGAGCCGTTCGTGCCGATCAGGCCGATGGCCTCGCCCCGGTACGCCGTGAAGGAGACGCTTTTGACGGCGTGCACCTTGCGCACCCCCGCGGCCTTCTCGGCCTGCTTGCGGCGCACGATGCGGTTGAGGGCGGCGGTGGCGCTGCCGCGGCCCGCGCCGGTGCCGTTGACCCGGTAGACGATGTCGACGCGGTCGGCGATGACGGTGGGGACGCTGTCGGCGTCGGGGGCGCTCACGGGGGCGTCCTTGGTGATCGTGATGGGGTCAGCCACGGCCGTACGTCTCCTCAGCCTTCCAGAAGTAGATGAAACCGCCGACGCCGACGAGCAGTGCCCAGCCCGTGGCCAGCGCCCACACGTGGGACGGCAGCTGGTGTGCGTGGAAGCTGTCGATGAGCGCGAACCGCATCAGGTCTATGTAGACGGCCGCGGGGTTGGCCTTCAGCAGGACCAGTACGAAGCCGGGCAGGTCCTTGCCGGCGGTCAGCTTGTCGATGCTCCACATGACGCCCGAGGTGTACATCCAGGTGCGCAGCAGGAAGGGCATGAGCTGCGCGATGTCCGGCGTCTTCGCCCCCATCCGGGCCAGGATCATCGCCATGCCCGCGTTGAACATGAACTGCAGGACCAGGGCGGGGACGGCCAGCACCCAGGACAGGCTCACCGGTACGCCGAAGACGAGCAGGATCACGACCAGCGCGGCCATCGAGAACAGCAGCTGCTGGAGCTGCTGGAGCGCGAGGGAGACCGGCAGCGCGGCCCGCGGGAAGTGCAGGGCACGCACCAGGCCGAGGTTTCCGGAGATGGCCCGGGTGCCGGACAGGATCGAGCTCTGCGTGAACGTCCAGATGAAGACGCCGGTGACCAGGAAGGGGATGTAGTCGGGCACGCCGTGCTTGGTGCCGAGCAGGATGCCGAAGATGAAGTAGTAGACCGCCGCGTTCATCAGCGGGGTCATCACCTGCCAGGCCTGGCCGAGTTTCGCCTGGCTGTACTGGGAGGTGAGCCTGGCGGTGGCGAAGGCGGTGATGAAGTGGCGCCGTGCCCACAGCTGGCGAACGTATTCGGGCAGGGACGGGCGGGCGCCGCTGACGGTGAGGCCGTACCGGGCGGCCAGCGCCTCGGGGTCGTCGGTGGGGGGGCCTGGTGTTGCTGTAGGGGGCGGTGTGTGGAGGACCTGGCTCACATCCGCTGCTTTCGCTCGGGGGGTGGGGGTGCGCGAGGTCCGTCCTTGACGTTTCCTGTGCCGTCTTTGCCATCTTCTTGCGTCGGGACGGGTCCGTATCGTCGCAACGCGAGACTAGGCCGTTCTTACGTCGGAACGCAACCGTTTCGTCGTAACGGCCTATGCTGGTTCGCATGACGACGAATGCCGACACGACGACCGCACGTGCTGCCGCACGTGCCGCGGGGGGTGCGGCGGGAGGCGCTGGTGGCAGCTCTCGTGGAGGCTCTGCCGGGGGTGCGGCCAGAGGTGCTGCCCGGGGTACTGCCGGGAAGGCCGCTCCGCGGCGGAGGGCTCCGGCCGGGGCGGCCGTACTGCGGGAGGATGTGACCGAAGCCATTCGGGCCGCCGTCTTCGAGGAACTCGCGGCCGTCGGCTACGCCCGGATGTCCATCGAGGGCATCGCGCGCCGCGCGGGCGTCGGCAAGACGGCGGTGTACCGGCGCTGGCGGTCCAAACTCCACCTGGTCCTCGACCTGGTCTCCGCCGTCGCGGTCCAGGGGCTGCCCGCACCCGACACGGGCTCCCTGGAGGGCGACCTGCGGCTGCTGTACGAGGTCACGTCCCGTGCCCTGCGCCATCCCGTCGCCGGGCAGATCATCCCGGATCTCCAGGCGGAGGCCGCCCGCAATCCCGACATCGCGGAGGCCATGCAGAAGGCGCTGCGGGAGGGCCAGCAGGGGGTGGCGAGCGGGATCGTGGCGGCGGCTGCCGCGCGGGGCGAGGTGCGTGAGGGGATCGACCAGGAACTCGCGCTCGACCTCATGTCCGGGCCGCTGTACTGGCGTGCGGTCGTGGTTCGCGGACCCAAGCTGCCGAAGGGATATCTGGCGAGCCTGGCCCGGGCTACGGCGGCGGCGCTCAGGGCGTTGTGACGCCGGTCCTGTTCGCTTTGTTCTCCGAGGTCAGCGGGGTGTCGTCCGCCGAGATCGACGATGCCGTCGAAACATCGTCGCGACGAGGGAGCGCCCTCCCGGACCTGTGGTGCAGTGGGCCGCACCGCACCGCACCGCACCGCACCGTGCTCGCTCGTTCGTCCGCACGGGCGGCTGTTCGCCTTAGAGCGACCGGCAATGGGAGGGCGGCGTCGCGGGGTCTGGCACGCACATCTGCCGCGTTGTCGTCGGTCGCGATGGCTCCGCCCTCACTCCCTCCTCCGCCTTGCAGCTGCACGCACCAGACCCCGCTCCTTCTCCCACCCTCCCATTGCCGGTCGGTCTAACCTGTGCGCATGCGAGAGACGGTGTGGCAGGCGGCGCGGGCCACGGTCCAGCTGGCGCTCGCCGCTGCACTGGCCTTCGCGACGATCATCTACATCACCGTGCTGCTGTTCACGGCCGTCGCCACCCTCGCGGTGGTCGGTGCCGGGCTGCTCCCCGAGACGGTGCTGCAGATACGCCGGATCGCCGGGTCCAAGCGCACTCGCGTCGCGCTGTGGACGGGGCGGGAGATCCCCGAGGTGTATCAGCCCATCGAGGGCCCGCTGCGGGAGCGGCTGCGCACGGTCGTCCGTGACCCCGGCACGTTGA
>NZ_JBEZLR010000102.1:0-36251 GCF_040652275.1 Streptomyces sp. NPDC048275 | reverse complement strand
CAGGGCCTCCCCGTCGCCCCTGGCCGTACCCAACCGGCCAGGTCGCGCAGGGAACTGGCCTCCCGGGCCCGGACCACGCACAGGATGCGTGTCGCGACCCGGGGTCGAGTACGCCGGGGACCAGCTCGCCCAAGACCGTTCGGGGCGCGCGGCTGAACGGACTCACTCCCGCTCAGTCCACAGGAACGGTACGCGGCCGCGTACGGGACAATGGAAGGCATGCCTTCCGCACTTCCCGACGGTGAGCCCGTCCCCGACGACGGGGCGCTGCCCGCGCACGCCCTGACCGGGGCCGCGGAGCGCCCCCTCGGGTTCTATCTCCATGTGCCGTACTGCGCGACCCGCTGCGGCTACTGCGACTTCAACACCTACACGGCGACCGAGCTGCGGGGCACCGGAGGCGTACTCGCCTCCCGCGACAACTACGCGTCCACCCTGATCGACGAGGTCCGCCTCGCCCGCAAGGTCCTCGGCGACGACCCGCGCCCCGTCCGCACGGTCTTCGTCGGAGGCGGTACGCCGACACTGCTGGCCGCCGACGATCTCGTACGGATGCTGGGGGCGATCCGCGAGGAGTTCGGGCTCGCGGACGACGCCGAGATCACCACCGAGGCGAACCCGGAGTCGGTGGACCCGGCGTATCTCGCGACCCTGCGGGCCGGCGGCTTCAACCGGATCTCCTTCGGCATGCAGAGCGCCCGGCAGCACGTACTGAAGGTGCTCGACCGCACGCACACCCCGGGCCGCCCCGAAGCCTGCGTCGCCGAGGCCCGTGCGGCCGGCTTCGAGCACGTGAACCTCGACCTGATCTACGGCACGCCCGGCGAGTCCGACGACGACTGGCGGGCCTCGCTCGAGGCCGCGCTCGGCGCCGGTCCCGACCATGTGTCCGCCTACGCGCTGATCGTGGAGGAGGGGACCCAGCTGGCCCGCCGGATCCGCCGCGGCGAGGTTCCCATGACGGACGACGATGTCCACGCGGACCGGTATCTGATCGCCGACGAGGTGTTCGCGAAGGCGGGCTTCGACTGGTACGAGGTGTCCAACTGGGCCACCTCGGAGGCCGGGCGGTGCCTGCACAACGAGCTGTACTGGCGTGGCGCCGACTGGTGGGGCGCCGGGCCGGGTGCCCACAGTCACGTGGGCGGTGTGCGCTGGTGGAACGTGAAGCACCCGGGCGCGTACGCGGCGGCGCTGGCCTCCGGTCGCTCCCCGGGCGCGGGGCGGGAGCTCCTCTCGGACGAGGATCGGCGCGTGGAGCGAGTCCTGCTGGAGTTGCGGCTGCGCGAGGGGTGCCCGCTGTCGCTGCTCCGTCCGGAGGGGCTGGCCGCGTCGCGTCGTGCGCTGTCCGACGGGCTGCTGGAATCCGGGCCGTACGACGACGGTCGTGCGGTTCTCACGCTGCGGGGGCGGTTGCTTGCGGATGCGGTGGTGCGGGACCTGGTGGACTGAGGGGGCGTGCGGTGGGGTGTTTTTCGCCCCCGCCGCCCCTACCCGTCCCATCCCCGGGGGCTCCGCCCCCGGACCCCCGCCAGGGGCGCTGCGGCGGAGAACCGCGTCGGCTCACTCCGCCACCGTGACGAAGTCGATCAGTTCCTCCACCCGGCCCAGGAGCGCCGGCTCCAGGTCCTTGTAGGAGTGCACCCGGGACAGGATGCGCTGCCAGGCCGCGCCGGTGTTTTCCGGCCAGCCCAGGGACCGGCACACGCCCGTCTTCCAGTCCTGGCCGTGGGGTACGCGGGGCCAGGAAGGGATGCCTACGGAGGACGGCTTCACGGCTTCCCAGATGTCGATGTACGGGTGGCCGAGGACGAGGGCGTGGTCACTTGTGACCGACGCCGCGATACGGGACTCCTTCGTGCCCGGGACCAGATGGTCGACGAGGACGCCGAGTCGGGCGTCCGGGCCGGGGGAGAAGTCGGCCACGATCGAGGGCAGGTCGTCGATGCCCTCCAGGTACTCCACGACGACGCCCTCGACGCGCAGGTCGTCGCCCCAGACCCGTTCGACGAGTTCGGCGTCGTGGCGGCCCTCCACGTAGATCCGCCCGGCCCGCGCCACCCGGGCCCGCGCGCCGGGGACGGCGACCGAACCGGAGGCCGTGCGCGCAGGTCGTGCCGGGGCGGCGGAGGAGGGGCGGACCAGCGTCACCACCTGCCCCTCCAGGAGGAAGCCGCGCGGCTCCAGCGGGAACACCCGGTGCTTGCCGAAGCGGTCCTCCAGCGTGACCGTGCCCGCCTCACAGCGGATCACCGCGCCGCAGAAGCCCGTACCCGGCTCCTCGACCACCAGACCCGGGTCCGCCGGGACCTCGGGCACGGGCTTGGGCTTCTTCCACGGCGGGGTCAGGTCCGGAGTGTACTGGCGCATTCGGATGACGATAGGAGAAGCGAGGGGGGATCCGGGAGGACGGTCACGACGACACGCCGAAACGCGCGGCAAGCGCCGCCCGCTGTTCCCGGACAAACGCCGCATTCACCACCGTTCCGTGGCCGGGCACGTACACCGCGTCCTCCCCGCCCAGGTCGAGCAGCCGGTCCAGTGCCGCCGGCCAGTGGGCCGGCACGGCGTCCGGACCCGCTTGAGGTTCGCCCGACTCCTCCACCAGGTCGCCGCAGAAGACGATCTCCGGGGAGCCCGGCGCGGCCACCAGGACCACCAGATCGTGGGCCGTGTGGCCGGGGCCGACGTTCGCCAGCAGGACCTGGACGCCGCCGCCCAGGTCGAGCGTCCACTCGCCGGACACCGAGTGCTGCGGGTGGACCAGGACGTCCACCGCCTCGGCCGCCGCGTACGGGTCGAGGCCGTTGCGTACGGCGTCGGCGCACAGCTCCTCGCGTTCGTGCGCGAGGACCGCGTCCAGCCCGACCGCCCCGAAGACCTGCACGCCCGCGAACGCCGCGGCGCCGAACACGTGGTCGAAGTGGGGGTGGGTGAGTGCGAGATGCGTCACTCGACGGCCCGGGCCGAGGAGCCGCAACGCCTCGGCGCGCAACCGTGCGCCCTCGCCGAGGCTCGACCCGGCGTCGATCATGAGTGCCGCGCCCTCGCCCACCACCAGGCCGGCCGTGCAGTCCCAGACCGGAAGTCGCCGCCGCCCCACCCTCGGGGCCAGCTCCTGCCACGCCGACTCTTCCCAAGTCACCTTCATGCGGTGACGCTAGCGGTGTGGGCGTGTGCCGGTGCGACATCGCGGGACACGTCGGCATACGTGGCGCGGGATCGCGGGACGCGCCGGCATGAGCCGCACAAGATCGCGGGCCCGCCCTTGCCGGGGCCGTACCCGGCGGCCGTACACTGGGCCGGGGGATGCTGGCACTCGCGCGCGCTGAGTGCCAAGCGGGAAGCCAAGGAGCCGACGGGCAGACAGCTGGAGGTGTGCGCGATGCTCAGTGAACGCAGGCTGGAAGTGCTGCGCGCCATCGTCCAGGACTATGTCGGCACCGAGGAGCCGGTCGGTTCCAAGGCGCTGACCGAGCGGCACCGGCTCGGGGTGTCCCCGGCCACCGTCCGCAACGACATGGCTGCCCTGGAGGACGAGGGGTACATCGCCCAGCCGCACACCAGCGCCGGGCGGATCCCCACCGACAAGGGCTATCGGCTCTTCGTCGACAAGCTCGCGGGCGTCAAACCGATGACCGCGCCCGAGCGGCGTGCCATTCAGAACTTCCTCGACGGTGCGGTGGACCTCGACGACGTCGTGGGGCGGACCGTGCGGCTGCTCGCGCAGCTGACGCGGCAGGTCGCCGTCGTGCAGTACCCCTCGCTGACGCGCTCGACGGTGCGGCACGTCGAGCTGCTGGCGCTCGCCCCCGCGCGCGTGATGCTCGTCCTGATCACGGACACGGGCCGGGTCGAGCAGCGCATGATCGACTGCCCGGCGCCGTTCGGGGAGACGTCGCTCGCCGATCTGCGGGCCCGTCTCAACAGCCGGGTCGCGGGCCGTCGCTTCGCGGACGTCCCGCAGCTCGTGCAGGACCTCCCGGACGCCTTCGAGGCGGAGGACCGCGGTACGGTCACGGCGGTGCTCTCCACCCTGCTGGAGACACTCGTCGAGGAGACCGAGGAGCGGCTGATGATCGGCGGCACCGCCAACCTCACGCGCTTCGGACATGATTTTCCCCTCACGATCCGCCCGGTCCTCGAAGCGCTGGAGGAGCAGGTCGTCCTCCTCAAGCTCCTTGGTGAGGCGGGGGATTCGGGCATGACCGTACGGATCGGTCACGAGAACGCGTACGAGGGACTCAACTCCACGTCCGTCGTCTCCGTCGGCTACGGTTCGGGCGACGAGGCAGTAGCGAAACTCGGCGTGGTCGGACCGACCCGCATGGATTACCCCGGAACGATGGGAGCGGTACGAGCGGTGGCACGGTACGTCGGACAGATCCTGGCGGAGTCTTAAGTGGCCACGGACTACTACGCCGTACTCGGCGTGCGCCGCGACGCGTCCCAGGACGAGATCAAGAAGGCATTCCGGCGGCTCGCACGCGAGCTGCACCCGGATGTCAATCCCGATCCGAAGACGCAGGAGCGGTTCAAGGAGATCAACGCCGCGTACGAGGTGTTGTCGGACCCGCAGAAGAAGCAGGTCTACGACCTCGGTGGCGACCCGCTGTCCCAGTCGGGCGGCGCGGGCGCCGGCGGCTTCGGCGCGGGTGGCTTCGGAAACTTCTCGGACATCATGGACGCGTTCTTCGGCACGGCGTCGCAGCGCGGACCGCGCTCGCGTACGCGCCGTGGCCAGGACGCCATGATCCGGCTCGAGATCGAGCTGGACGAGGCAGCCTTCGGTACGACGAAGGACATCCAGGTCGACACGGCTGTGGTGTGCGGGACCTGTAGCGGTGAGGGTGCCGCGCCGGGGACCTCCGCGCAGACCTGTGACATGTGCCGCGGTCGCGGTGAGGTGTCCCAGGTCACGCGGTCCTTCCTGGGGCAGGTCATGACCTCGCGGCCGTGTCCGCAGTGCCAGGGCTTCGGGACCGTCGTCCCGACTCCGTGCCCGGAGTGCGCGGGCGACGGGCGGGTGCGGTCGCGGCGGACGCTCACGGTCAAGATTCCGGCCGGTGTCGACAACGGCACGCGGATTCAGCTCGCGGGCGAGGGGGAGGTCGGGCCCGGTGGTGGGCCCGCCGGTGACCTCTACGTCGAGATCCACGAGCTTCCGCACGCGACCTTCCAGCGGCGCGGGGACGATCTGCACTGCACGGTCACCATCCCCATGACCGCGGCGTCTCTCGGCACCAAGGTGCCGCTGGAGACCCTCGACGGGCTGGAGGAGGTCGACATCCGGCCGGGCACACAGTCCGGGCAGTCGATCCCCTTGCACGGGCGTGGCATCACGCATCTGCGGGGTGGTGGCCGGGGTGACCTGATCGTGCATGTCGAGGTCATGACGCCGACGAAGCTCGATCCCGAGCAGGAGCGGTTGCTGCGGGAGCTGGCGGTGTTGCGGGGTGAGGAGCGGCCCACGGGGCAGTTCCAGCCGGGGCAGCAGGGTTTGTTCTCGCGACTGAAGGACGCGTTCAACGGTCGCTGACCGGAGTGTCGGCGGGGGTGTTTTCTCGCCCCCGCCGCCCCTACCCGTCCCATCCCTCCCTGGGGGCTCCGCCCCCAGACCCCCGCCGGGGGCGCTGCGCCCCCGGTCCCTGCCTTGGGGGCTGCGCCCCCGGCCCCCGTCTCGGCGCTGTGCTCCCGGCCCCCGTCTCGGCGCTGTGCTCCCGGTTCCTGTCTTGGGGCTGTGCCCCCTGGATTCCCGTCTTGGGGCTGTGCTCCCGGTTCCTGTCTTGGGGGTTGCGCCCCCCGGATCCCCGTCTTGGGGCTGTGCCCCCCGGACCCCCGCCTTGGCCGCTGTGCCCCCCGGACCCCCGCCTTGGCCGCTGCGCCCCCGGCCCCTGCCCGGGGGCTGCCGCCCCCGCCTTCGCACGAAGGGCTCGTCCTTGGACGGCGGACGGGTTGGGTATCCCCGGCCGGGGATTGATTTTTCAGCCCGTCCGGCGTTTGAGGACGAGGTCGGGGGGCTGGGGGCGCAGCCCCCTGGGGACGGGAATGGGTAGGGGCGGCGGGGGCGAGAAAGCGGTCGCGGCCTGGCTGTTCCACAGGCCTATGCCAGGCGTAAGGCCGGATTCGGACTCTTTCAAAGGACGTGACAACATGCCGTCATGTCCTCCGCACTGACCGATCTCTTCCCTCACCCGATCGTGCAGGCCCCCATGGCAGGCGGCGTCTCCGTCCCGGATCTCGCCGCCGCCGTGTCCGAGGCCGGCGGGCTCGGGTTCCTCGCCGCCGGGTACAAGACCGCCGACGGCATGTACCAGGAGATCAAGCAGCTGCGCGGGCTGACGGGCCGCCCCTTCGGGGTCAACCTGTTCATGCCGCAGCCGGAGTACGCGGACCCGGCCGCCGTCGAGGTGTACGCGAACCAGCTCGCCGGTGAGGCCGCCTGGTACGAGACGGAGCTCGGGGAGCCGGACTGCGGCCGGGACGACGGCTACGAGGCCAAGCTCGCGGTCCTCCTCGACAATCCGGTCGCGGTGGTCTCCTTCCACTTCGGCTGCCCCAGCCGGGATGTTCTGGACTCCCTCGCCCGCGCGGGCACGCTCACCATGATCACCGCGACCACGGCCGAGGAGGCCCTGGCCGTGCAGCGGGCGGGCGCCGCCGCGGTCATCGTGCAGGGCGTGGAGGCGGGCGGCCACCAGGGCACCCACCGTGACAACCCGGAGACGGACGGCACCGGCATCGGACTGCTGTCGCTGATCACGCAGGTGCGCGAGACCGTGGAGATCCCGATCATCGCGGCCGGCGGCCTCATGCGCGGCAGCCAGATAGCCGCCGCGCTCGCGGCGGGCGCGAACGCGGCACAGCTCGGCACGGCGTTCCTCGCCACCCCCGAGTCCGGCGCGAACGCCGTGCACAAGCAGGCGCTGACCAACCCCCTGTTCGTACGGACGGAGCTGACCCGGGCGTTCTCCGGACGCCCGGCGCGCGGCCTGGTCAACCGGTTCCTGCGCGAGCACGGGCCGTACGCGCCCACCGCATACCCCGAGGTCCACCACCTCACCTCCCCGCTGCGCAAGGCGGCGGCGAAGGCGGGCGACGCGCAGGGCATGGCGCTGTGGGCGGGACAGGGGCACCGGATGGCCCGCGAACTGCCCGCGGGGCAGCTGGTGGAGGTGCTGAGGGCCGAACTCGACGCCGCCAGGACAGGGCTGTGCGCGCCCGAGGAAGAGGGAGGTGCGGTCCGATGACGGCACCGGTGTTCGTGGTCGATTCCCTGGAACCCCCGGATTTCCGCGGCGGGGAGTACGTCCTCGACGGCCCCGAGGGGCGTCACGCCGTGTCCGTGAAGCGGCTGCGGCCCGGTGAGGACGTGATCCTCACGGACGGGCGGGGCCACTGGACGGAAGGCGTGGTGAAGGCCGCCGAAGGCAAGGACCGCCTGGTGGTGACGGACCTGGAGAGTGTGCACGAGGAGCCTCCCCAGTCCCCTCGTATCACCGTCGTCCAGGCCCTCCCCAAGGGCGACCGCGGCGAGTTGGCCGTCGAGACGATGACCGAGACCGGCGTCGACGCGATCGTCCCCTGGGCCGCCTCCCGCTGCATCACCCAGTGGAAGGGCGAGCGTGGCTTGAAGGGGCTCGCGAAGTGGCGGGCGACCGCGCGGGAAGCGGGTAAGCAGTCGCGCCGGGTCCGCTTCCCGGAGATCGCGGACGCGGCAACGACCAAGCAGGTTGCGGCACTTCTCGCCACAGCCGATTTCGCGGCGGTGCTGCACGAGGACCGCGACTACGGCAGCGAGCCGCTGGCCACCGCCGAACTGCCCACCTCCGGGGAGATCGTGCTGGTCGTGGGACCCGAAGGAGGCGTCTCCCCGGAGGAGTTGGCGCTCTTCGCGGAGGCGGGCGCGAAGGCGTACCGGCTGGGACGCAGTGTGCTGCGCACCTCGACCGCCGGGACCGCGGCGACCGCGCTGCTGCTGGGACGCACGGGCCGCTGGTCGTAACGTCGGTCACGCGCGTACGCGGGTGACAGTAGCCCGTACGGGGTCTACCGCGACGCGCGGGACAGTGGCACTCTGCCGTCTATGGGGGCATTGATGCGTATACGGCGACGGGTGACGGGACGTCGGGGACCGGTGCTGGCCGGGCTCGCGGTGGTGACCGTCTTCGGGGTGTCGGCGTGCGAGCCCGGGGACGCGCTGAGTGTCGGCGCGGTGGCGTACACGACGGATCAGGTCGGGACCAAGGAGCTGGAGCGGCAGCACGTCGACGTGCAGTACCTGAGTTGCACCGGGTCGTACAGCGGGGGCAACAAGGCGTACACCCCGGGTCGCACACCGTCGTCCTCCAAGCCGTCCGTGGTGGAGGTGGACTGCCGTGGGCAGACCACCGACCGGCGGGAGATCACCATCACGGGGAAGGTCACCCGCGCGGTCGAGGGCAAGTGCGTACGCGGGGAGCTGACCGCCAAGGTCGGCGGCAAGGAGTGGTTCCACGTGAGCGGGCTGGGCAACTGCAACGCCACGAGTACGCCCACGTACACGCCGCCCACCTACGGGAAGCCCTCCGACGACGGGCCGGGACCCACCGTCACCGTCACCGTGACGAAGAGCATCTGGTGCAAGGGCGATCCCACTTGCTGGCCCTCCCAAGGCAAGTGAGATGGGGATCAAGTGATCCAAACCCCTGTCCGGGGGAGCTGTCCCTGCATAGGGTGATCGGGTGACAGAGTCTGCGCCGTCCGTATCGTCCGCGCCGCCCGCGTATCTCCGGTTCCCGCACCTGCGCGGTGATCTGGTCGCCTTCACCGCCGAGGACGACATCTGGGTCGCGCCCCTCGAAGGCGGCGGTCGTGCCTGGCGGGTCAGCGCCGACAACGTCCCGGTGAACCACCCGCGCATCTCCCCGGACGGCGAGACCGTTGCCTGGACCTCCACCCGCGACGGCGCCCCCGAGGTGCACGCCGCCCCGCTGGCCGGCGGACCGTCCACACGCCTGACGTACTGGGGGAGTTCACGCACCCAGGTGCGCGGCTGGACCCCCGACGGGCAGGTGCTCGCCCTCAGTACACAGGGCCAGGCCAGCCTGCGGCGCAGCTGGGCCAGGGCCGTCCCGCTCGACGGCGGTCCCGCGACCACCCTGCCGTACGGGCCGGTCGGCGACGTCGCCCACGGCGGCCCGGGTGTGCTGCTGCTCTCCGCTCCCATGGGGCGCGAGGCCGCCTGGTGGAAGCGGTACCGCGGCGGTACGGCGGGCAAGCTGTGGATCGACCGGGAGGGGGACGGGGAGTTCGTACGGCTGCACGAGGAGCTCGACGGGAACCTGGAGTACCCCTTGTGGGTGGGGATGGGGGTCCCCCCTGTTGGAGCGGAGCCGAGAACTTGGGGGAGGGTCGCGTTCCTGTCCGATCACGAAGGGGTCGGGGCCCTCTACTCCTCCCTCGCCGACGGGTCCGATCTGCGGCGGCACACGCCCATCGACGGTTTCTACGCCCGGCACGCGTCGACCGACGGCACCCGGGTCGTGTACGCGTCCGCCGGTGAACTGTGGCTGCTCGACGACCTGGACGGCGCCGAGCCGCGGCGGCTCGACATCCGGCTCGCCGGACAGCGCGTCGACCAGCAGCCGCACCCCGTGAGCGCGTCCCGCTGGTTCTCGGCCGCCGCGCCCGACCACACGGGACGCGGCAGCGCGCTCTCCGTCCGCGGCGCCGTCCACTGGGTCACCCACCGCTCCGGCCCCGCCCGCACGCTCGCCGCCCTGCCCGGCGTACGCGCCCGGCTGCCCCGGACCTTCCGGGTGGAGGGCGAGGAGTACGTGGTGTGGGTGACGGACGCGGCCGGTGACGACGCGTTGGAGTTCGCCCCGGCGACCGGGGTGGCGCCCGGAGCGACCCCGCGCCGGCTCGCCGCCGGGCAGCTCGGGCGCGTCCTCGGGCTGGCGATGGCGCCCGACGGCAGCCGCGCCGCCGTCGCTTCGCACGACGGGCGGGTGCTGCTCGTCGAGCGGGAGACCGGAGAGGTGCGGGAGGTCGACCGCAGCGCGGACGGCGACGTCACCGGACTCGTCTTCTCACCCGACTCGGCCTGGCTCGCCTGGTCGCACCCCGGCCCGCGCCCGCTGCGTCAGCTCAAGCTCGCCAACACCGCCGACCTGTCGGTGACCGAGGCGACGCCGCTCCGGTTCCGTGACTACGCGCCCGCGTTCACCCTCGACGGCAAGCACCTCGCCTTCCTCTCGGCGCGCTCCTTCGACCCCGTCTACGACGAACACGTCTTCGACCTCGCGTTCGTAGGGGGCTCCCGGCCGCATCTGATCACGCTGGCCGCGACCACCCCGTCCCCCTTCGGACCGCAGCGTCACGGCCGCCCCTTCGAAACGCCCGACAAGGACGAGACACCCGACAGCGAGGGCGCCCCCACGACCCGGATCGACCTCGACGGACTCGGCGACCGGATCGTTCCGTTCCCCGTCGAGGCCGCCCGCTACTCGACCCTGCGGGCCGCCAAGGACGGCCTGCTGTGGCTGCGGCACCCGGTGCGCGGTGTGCTCGGCGCCTCCCGCGCCACCCCGGACGACCCGGACCCCAAGACCGAGCTGGAGCGCTACGACCTCGCCCAGCAGCGCATCGAGCACCTCGCCGCCGACGCCGACCACTTCGCCGTCACCGGCGACGGCAAGCGGGTGCTGCTGTGGACCGACGGCAAGCTCAAGGTCGTACCGAGCGACCGCCGCGCCTCGAACGACGACGAGAGCGACACGAACATCACCGTCGATCTGTCGCGGGTGCGGCAGACCGTCGACCCGGCCGCCGAGTGGCGGCAGATGTTCGACGAGACCGGCCGCCTCATGCGGGACAACTTCTGGCGGCCCGACCTGGGCGGGGTCGACTGGGACGGCGTACTCGACCGCTACCGCCCGATCCTCGACCGGGTCGCCACCCACGACGACTTGGTGGACCTGTTGTGGGAGGTGCAGGGCGAGCTCGGGACCTCCCACGCCTACGTCACTCCACGCGGCGGATGGGGCGGCGGCGACCGGGGGCAGGGACTGCTCGGTGCGGACATCTCCCGTCACGAGGACGGCAGTTGGCGCATCGACCGGATCCTCCCGTCGGAGACCTCGGACCCTCAGGCGCGGGCTCCGCTCGCCGCACCCGGGGTCGCGGTGCGCGCCGGGGACGCGATCCTCGCGATCGCCGGGCAGCCGGTGGACCCGGTGGCCGGGCCGGGGCCGCTGCTCGTCGGCACGGCGGGCAAGCCGGTCGAGCTGACCGTCTCCCCTTCGGGTGGCGGCGATCCGCGCCACGCGGTCGTGGTGCCCCTCGCCGACGAGGAGCCGCTGCGCTACCACGCGTGGGTCGCGGACCGGCGCGCCTACGTTCACGAGAAGTCCGGGGGCAGGCTGGGATACCTGCATGTGCCGGACATGGTCGGCTCCGGATGGGCCCAGCTCCACCGCGACCTGCGCATCGAGGTGTCCCGGGAGGGACTCGTCGTGGACGTCCGAGAGAACCGCGGCGGGCACACCTCCCAGTTGGTCGTCGAGAAGCTCGCGCGCCGGATCGTGGGCTGGGACCTGCCGCGCGGGATGCGGCCGTACAGCTACCCGGAGGACGCGCCGCGCGGCCCGGTCGTCGCCGTCGCCAACGAGTTCTCCGGCTCGGACGGCGACATCGTCAACGCGGCGATCAGGGCGCTGGGCATCGGGCCGGTGGTCGGTACCCGTACGTGGGGTGGTGTGATCGGCATCGACAGCCGCTACCGGCTCGTCGACGGCACGCTCGTCACCCAGCCCAAGTACGCCTTCTGGCTGGAGGGTTACGGGTGGGGCGTGGAGAACCACGGCGTCGATCCGGACGTCGAGGTCGTCCAGGCCCCGCAGGACTACGCGGCCGGCCGTGACGCGCAGCTGGACGAGGCGATCCGGATCGCGCTGGCCGCGCTCACGGACCACCCGGCGAAGACGCCGCCGTCGTTGCCGGAGCCGGGGTGACCGCTCCCGGTCCGGTCCTGGTCCGTCCCCTCGCGCGGTAGGGGCCTATACGATGCGGGCGTAATGATCGGCAGGCCCGAGGAGGCATACGCATGGCACAGGAGCCGCAGGGGCGCGCCGGTGTCGAGGGGCCGAGCGCGCGGAGGCCCGAAGGGTCGAGCACGGTCGGCCCCTCGACACCGGCTGAGGCGCCCAGGAGGCGACAAGAGGACAGTGCGCCGCAGGACGACTGCTTGTTCTGCAAGATCGTCGCGGGGCACATTCCGGCGACCGTCGTCCGGGAGAGCGAGACGACCGTTGCCTTCCGTGACATAAACCCTCAGGCGCCCACCCACATCCTGGTCATCCCCAAGGTGCACCACGCGGACGTGGCGTCCCTGGCGATCGCCGAGCCCCAGATCGCGGCGGACCTCCTGCGCGAGGCCGGCGAGGTCGCGGCCGAGGAGAAGCTCGAGAGCTACCGGGTCGTGTTCAACACCGGCAGCGGCGCGGGCCAGACCGTCTTCCACGCGCACGCGCACCTGCTGGGTGGCCGCGGCATGCACTGGCCTCCGGGGTAACCGACCTTGTCCGTACGTGAATTGGTGGTCCTCGGCACCGCCAGCCAGGTCCCGACCCGGCACCGCAACCACAACGGCTATCTGCTGCGCTGGGACGGGGAGGGCCTGCTCTTCGACCCCGGCGAGGGCACCCAGCGGCAGATGCTGCGCGCCGGGGTCGCCGCGCACGACCTGCACCGGATCTGCGTCACCCACTTCCACGGCGACCACTCGCTCGGACTCGCCGGGGTCATCCAGCGCATCAACCTCGACCGTGTGCCGCACGAGGTCACCGCGCACTATCCCCGCTCCGGGCAGCGCTTCTTCGACCGGCTGCGGTACGCGACCGCCTACCGCGAGACCGTCGCGCTGAACGAGGCGCCGGTCGAGGTGGACGGTGTGCTCGCCACCACCCCGTCGTACACCTTGGAGGCCCGGCGGCTGTCCCACCCCGTCGAGTCGTTCGGGTACCGGCTGGTGGAGCCGGACGGACGGCGGATACTGCCGGAGCGGCTCGCGGAGCGCGGGATCAAAGGGCCGGACGTCGGGCGGATCCAGCGGGAGGGCGCGCTCGGCGACGTCTCCCTCGACGACGTGAGCGAGCTCCGGCGCGGGCAACGGTTCGCGTTCGTCATGGACACGCGGCTGTGCGACGGGGCGTACGCGCTCGCCGAAGGGTGCGACCTGCTCGTCATCGAGTCGACGTTCCTGGACGGGGATCGGCAACTCGCCGAGGACCACGGTCACTTGACGGCCGGCCAGGCGGGGCGGGTGGCGAGGGACGCGGGCGTACGGCATCTCGTGCTCACCCACTTCAGTCAGCGCTACTCCGAGCCGGACGAGTTCGAGCGGCAGGCCCGGGCCGCCGGGTTCGAGGGGGAGCTGACCGTGGCGCACGATCTGGTGCGGGTGCCGGTGCCCAAACGACGGTGACGTGATCCCCGTGCCCTTTCCGAAACGATGGCGCATCGGTCGTACCATGCTTTGATGCCCCTCCCCAAAGCAGAACTGCACCTCCATATCGAAGGCACCCTCGAACCCGAGCTGGCCTTCGAGCTCGCCGCTCGCAACGGCGTCACGCTGCCGTACGCGGACACCGAGGAACTGCGCAAGGCGTATCTCTTCGACGACCTCCAGTCGTTCCTGAACCTGTACTACGAGCTCATGGCCGTCCTGCGGACGGAGCAGGACTTCGCCGACCTCGCCGACGCGTATCTCGCGCGGGCCGCCGCCCAGGGCGTGCGGCACGCGGAGATCTTCTTCGATCCTCAGGCGCACCTCGCGCGCGGTGTGGCCATGGGGACGGTCGTCGAGGGGCTGGGCCGCGCGCTCTCGCGCAGCGAGGAGACCCACGGCGTCTCCACCCAGCTGATCATGTGCTTTCTGCGCGACGAGTCCGCCGAGTCGGCCATGGAGACGCTGGAGGCGGCGAAGCCGTACCTCGACCGGATCGTCGGCATCGGCCTCGACTCCGCCGAGGTCGGGCATCCGCCGGTCAAGTTCCGCGAGGTGTACGAGGCCGCCGCCGCGCTCGGGCTGCGACGCGTCGCGCACGCGGGCGAGGAGGGGCCGCCGGCGTACATCACCGAGGCGCTGGACGTCCTCGGCGTCGAGCGCATCGACCACGGGCTGCGCTGCATGGAGGACCCGGAGCTGGTCCAGCGGCTGGTACGGGACCGGGTACCGCTGACACTCTGCCCGCTGTCGAACGTACGACTGCGCGCCGTCGACGTCCTGGAGGACCACCCGCTGCCCGCCATGCTGGACGCCGGGCTGCTGTGCACCGTCAACTCCGACGACCCCGCGTACTTCGGGGGCTACGTCGGCGACACCTTCCACGCCGTCCACGAGGCCCTCGGCCTCGACCGGGAGCGACTGCGGGAGCTGGCGCGCAACTCGTTCGTGGCGTCCTTCCTGGAGCACGACGAGCAGCGGCGGGCACGGTACATCGCCGAGGTCGAGGCGTACGAGTTCGACTAGGACCTGTCCAGAAGAAACGTCAGATGGTTCCGGGCCCCGGCGCGGCTGCTGCGGCTGCCTGCCGGGGTCCCGCCGTGTCGTACGCCGTCCGCCGGGCGGGCACGGCTTCCAGCGGGATCTCCACGACCGGCTGTTCCCGCTGCGTGCCGCGACTGCCGCGCAGCGCCACCGCCGTCATCGGGACGGTGATCAGGAGCAGGCCGAGTGCCAGGATCACGCCCATCGCCGGGTAGCCCGCCCGCGCGGCGAGCAGACTGCCCGTCAGCGGGCCGCACGCCGTGCCGAGCGAGGAGGCGGAGCCGACCAGGACCGCCCACCGTCCGCGCCGGTCCAGGGACGCGGCGAGGCCGATGACGTAGGAGAGCACCACGGGGTAGAGCGTGTTCCAGGCGATCTCGCCGCTCGCGAAGGACGCCAGGTCAGCGGCGGCGGCGCTGAGCGCGATGCAGCCGGCGATCAGGGCCGTGCCCGCCCCGATGGGCAGCGCGAGGCCGAGACGCGGGCCGAGCGTGCCCGCACCGACCACCCCCAGCAGCCCGGCGCCGAGCGCCGCCGCGAAGACCGCGCCGACGGTCACCTCCGTCAACCCCGCCTGGCTCAGGCCGATACGGCCGCTCACACCCCACAGCGAGTTCTGGGCGAGGGACCAGAAGAACATGGCGCCGGCGAGGACGAGGCCGGAACGGGCGTGCGGGAGGGGACTCGCGGCGCGCGACGTCCGGGCGGGGCGCGTGGGTGTGTGGGCGGGGTGCGGGGGCGTGTGGGCCGGGAGGTGCCGGGTCACGGACAGGACGAGCAGCGCGGTGACGGCGATCGCGGCGAGCGGCTGGCCGTGGCCGGGGCCCAGGTGGGGGATCGTCAGATACAGCGCACCAGCGAGGGCGGAGACGCCCAGCAGGCCCTGGGTGGTGGTGCGGTGGGGGTCGGGCTGGGCGGCGATTCCGGTGGCGGCGACGGTGGTGGCCGCGCCGGAGCCGAGGCCGCCGACGATCGCACCGGCGACGACCAGCGGGATGGTGGTGGTGAGAGCGGCGGTGCCGTAGCCGGCGGCCGCGAGGAGCAGCCCCGTACGGGCGAGCCTGCGCGGGCCGAACCGGTCCACTCGGGAGGCGAGCACGAAGCCCGCCGTCGCCGAACTCAGCAACAGGGCACTGCCGAGGGAACCGGACTGGGTGGCGGAGAGAGGAAGCCCCGCGTTCAGCCTGCCGACGGTGGTCGGGAGGAGATACGGGGCGAGGTACCCGGCCGTGAAAAGGGCGACGAGGGGCCAGGCAGGGGTGGTGCGGGCAGACACGGGCGTTCCCAGGGCATGCGAAAGAAGCGGCTCGGAAAGGGGATTGGGCGGCTGTCGACGGACAGGAACGCGCGGGCAATTTGTATCAAGCGGGCGGGGGCGCGAAGAAGGTGGGGTGGCGTGACGTGGGTCACGTTCTGTTTGGGGTGGGGGAGGCAGGGTAGACGAGTCGCTTTCACCACCCGCTCAAGGCTGATGCGACAGGTGCCTCCGGCGTGACCGACGTCGTCCTGGGAGTCGTTTGGTGCAGACTGTCCTGCATCCGCACCACCTCAGGGAGCGCACCGTGATCCCGTCCAACGGAGAGCGACCGTACCGCCACGCCCACGTCGACCCGCTCGCCGAGCTGCGCTCTCCCGCGGACCCGCCCTGGGACGTCTATCTCACGGGCACCGTCTTCCTCGACATCATCTTCACCGGGCTCGACTCCGCCCCGGTACGCGGAACCGAGTCCTGGGCGCGCGGGATGGGGTCGAGCCCCGGCGGCGTGGCGAACATGGCGACGGCGCTGGCCCGGCTGGGTCTGAAGACCTCCCTGGCGGCGGCCTTCGGGGACGACCACTACGGGGAGTACTGCTGGGACGCCCTGGAGCAGGGCGAGGGCATCGACCTCACCACGTCGCGCACCGTGCCCGGCTGGCATTCGCCCGTCACCGTGTCGATGGCGTACGAGGGCGAGCGGACGATGGTCAGCCACGGGCACGAGCCGCCGCCGGAGGCCGCGCTCATTCCAGAGGGCGCGCCGGAACACGCCCCACGCGCGCGTGCCGCCGTCGCCTCGCTGACACCCGGCACACGCGCGCACTGGATCGCCGAGTCCGCGCGCGCGGGTACCCGGATCTTCGCGGACGTCGGCTGGGACGACACCGGCCGCTGGGACCTGGCCGGGCTCGCCGACCTCGAACACTGCGAGGCGTTCCTGCCGAACGCGGAGGAGGCGATGCGGTACACCGGGGCCGACTGCCCCCGGGCCGCGGCGCACGCGCTGACCGAGTACGTTCCGCTGGCCGTCGTCACCCTCGGCTCCGAGGGCGCCTACGCGGTGGACCGCCGCACCGGGGAGAGCGCCGAGGTCCCGGCCATCGCCGTCGAGGCCCTCGACCCCACCGGTGCCGGTGACGTCTTCGTCGCGGGCTTCGTCATGGGCACCCTCGCCGACTGGCCGCTCGCCGACCGCCTGGCCTTCGCCGGCCTCACCGCCGCCCTCTCCGTCCAGGAGTTCGGCGGCTCCCTGTCGGCCCCCGGCTGGTCGGAGGTCGCGGCCTGGTGGCGCCGGGTGCAGTCCGTCGACGACCAGGATCCGACGGCGCTGCGCCGGTACGCGTTCCTGGAGGGACTGCTGCCGGAGGTGACGCGGCCGTGGCCGCTGCGGCGGGCGGTGCCGACGATCGGGTTCGGACGCTCCGCGTGAGGCTCCGGGATTCTGCGTGAGGTCCCGCGTGGGGTCCCGCGTTGGGTGAGGAAAAGCCCTACGGCTCTGTCAGTGCGGCGACGTACTCTTGGAATCGCAAGGCTGCCCCCGTGGCAAGCGTGCCGATCAAGGAGGAAAAGCAGGCCTACAGAGCCGGCCCATGACTCAGACACCCACAGCTCACGACCCCGCTCAGGGGCAGGCACGAGCGCATTTCACCGTTCCGGCCAAGCACCCCATGGTGACCGTGCTGGGATCCGGAGACGCGCTACTGCGCGTGATCGAGAAGGCCTTCCCGGCGGCCGACATCCATGTCCGGGGCAATGAGATCAGCGCGGTCGGCGACGCCGGTGAAGTAGCCCTCGTCCAGCGACTGTTCGACGAGATGATGCTGGTGCTCCGCACCGGGCAGCCGATGACGGAGGACGCAGTGGAACGCTCGATCGCCATGCTCAGGGCGAGCGAGAACGGGGAGGGCGACGGCCAGGAAACCCCTGCCGAAGTGCTCACGCAGAACATCCTGTCCTCGCGCGGCCGCACCATCCGCCCCAAGACGCTCAACCAGAAGCGGTACGTCGACGCCATCGACAAGCACACCATCGTCTTCGGCATCGGCCCTGCGGGCACCGGCAAGACCTACCTGGCCATGGCCAAGGCGGTCCAGGCCCTCCAGTCCAAGCAGGTCAACCGCATCATCCTGACCCGCCCGGCGGTGGAGGCGGGCGAGCGGCTGGGATTCCTCCCGGGCACGCTGTACGAGAAGATCGACCCGTACCTGCGCCCGCTGTACGACGCGCTGCACGACATGCTGGACCCGGACTCGATCCCCCGTCTCATGGCGGCAGGCACGATCGAGGTCGCGCCACTCGCCTACATGCGTGGCCGCGCCCAACCCGTCTTCACGAACGTCCTGACACCGGACGGCTGGCGCCCCATCGGCGACCTCCAGGTCGGTGACCTGGTCGTCGGCTCGAACGGCGAGCCGACCCCGGTCCTCGGTGTCTACCCGCAGGGCGAAAAGGACATCTACCGGCTCACCGCCCAGGACGGTTCCTGGACGCTGTGCTGCGGTGAGCACCTGTGGACGGTCCGTACGGCTGCGGACAAGCGCCGCAACAAGCCGTGGCGGGTCCTGGAGACGAAGGAGATGATCGGCAATCTGCGCGCGGCGCAGGCTCGCCGCTACGAGTTGCCGATGCTCACCGCGCCGGTTGCTTTCCCCGAGCGCGAGGTTCCCATGGACCCGTACGCGCTGGGGCTTCTTCTTGGCGACGGCTGCCTGACGGGCTCGACCACGCCGTCCTTTGCGACAGAGGACCCGGAGCTGGCCGAGGCACTCGAAGCCGCGCTCCCGGGCGTCGCTGTGCGGCACCGTGGTGGACCCGACTACGCCCTCAACCGGATCAAGAGCCCTGGCGACGTGGTCACTCTGGAGAATCCGGTCACCCGGATCTTGCGTGAGCTGGACCTGCTGCGCACTCGCTCGCACTCCAAGTTCGTCCCTGACAACTACCTGCACAATTCGCCCGGGGTACGGCTGGGAGTCCTTCAGGGTCTTCTCGACTCCGACGGCGGTCCGGTCATTCAGGCGGACCGCACATGCCGTATCCAGTACTCGACGACGTCGATCCTGCTCCGGGACGACGTGATCTCCCTGGTGCAGTCGCTCGGCGGGGTGGCGTACACCCGTCGCCGGATGGCCGAGGCCCGCAAACCGGGTCTCGCCAATGGCAGGGAAGTCGTACACCGCTACGACGCCCACATCGTCGACATCCGCCTCCCCGAAGACATCGAGCCCTTCCGCCTCGCCCGCAAGCGCGACAAGTACCTCGCGGCCGGAGGCGGCGGACGCCCGATGCGCTTCATCGACAGCATCGAGCCCGCGGGCCGCGAGGAAGCTGTTTGCATCCAGGTTGCGGCAGAGGACTCGCTGTATGTCACACAGGACTACCTGCTGACGCACAACACCCTCAACGACGCCTTCATCATCCTGGACGAGGCGCAGAACACCAGCGCCGAGCAGATGAAGATGTTCCTCACCCGCCTCGGCTTCGATTCGAAGATCGTGGTCACGGGTGACGTGACGCAGGTCGACCTGCCGAACGGGACGAAGTCGGGTCTGCGGCAGGTCCAGGACATCCTGGAGGGCCTCGACGACGTCCACTTCTCGCGCCTCACGTCCCACGATGTCGTCCGGCACAAGCTGGTCGGCCGTATCGTCGACGCGTACGAGAAGTACGACAGCGAGAACGGCACCGAGAACGGCTCCCACAAGGGTCGCGGTCACAGAGGGAAGTAGACAGAACAGCGCCATGTCGATCGACGTCAACAACGAGTCCGGAACCGAGGTCGACGAGCAGGCGATCCTCGACATCGCCCGCTACGCGCTCGCGCGGATGCGCATCCACCCGCTCTCCGAACTCTCGGTGATCGTCGTGGACGCCGACGCCATGGAGCAGCTGCACATCCAGTGGATGGACCTGCCCGGCCCGACGGATGTCATGTCCTTTCCCATGGATGAGCTGCGGCCGCCGTCCAAGGACGACGACGAGCCGCCGCAGGGGCTCCTCGGGGACATCGTGCTCTGCCCCGAGGTCGCCGAGCGGCAGGGCAAGGAAGCTCCGACGCAGCACTCCATGGACGAGGAGCTCCAGCTCCTCACCGTCCATGGGGTGCTGCACCTGCTCGGCTACGACCACGAGGAGCCGGACGAGAAGGCCGAGATGTTCGGCCTCCAGGCGGCCATCGTGGACGGCTGGCGCGAGGAGAAGGGCATGACGGGTCCCTCGCCGGCCCCGACCGTGTCATGAGTCCTCAACTCGTCCTCGGCGCCGTCCTGCTGGTCGTCGTCGCCTGGCTCGCCGCCTGCGCGGAGGCGGGCCTCGCGCGCGTCTCCAGCTTCCGCGCCGAAGAGGCCGTACGGTCCGGGCGGCGCGGCAGTGCCAAGCTCGCGCAGGTCGCCGCCGACCCGACCCGCTATCTGAACGTGGCGCTGCTCGTGCGCGTGGCCTGCGAGATGGCCGCCGCCTCGCTCGTCACGTACGCCTGTCTGAAGGAGTTCGACAAGACCTGGGAGGCGCTGGCCATCGCCATCGGGGTCATGGTCCTCGTCTCCTACGTCGCGGTCGGCGTCTCACCGCGCACCATCGGCCGCCAGCACCCGCTGAACACGGCGACGATCGCGGCGTACGTCCTGCTGCCGCTGGCGCGGATCATGGGGCCCATCCCGCCCCTGCTCATCCTCATCGGCAACGCGCTGACGCCCGGCAAGGGCTTCAGGCGCGGCCCGTTCGCCTCCGAGGCCGAGCTGCGCGCGATGGTCGACCTCGCCGAGAAGGAGTCCCTCATCGAGGACGACGAGCGCCGTATGGTGCACTCCGTCTTCGAGCTGGGCGACACCCTCGTACGCGAGGTGATGGTGCCGAGGACCGACCTCGTCGTCATCGAGCGGTACAAGACCATCCGGCAGGCCCTCACCCTGGCCCTGCGCTCGGGCTTCTCGCGCATCCCCGTCACCGGGGAGAGCGAGGACGACATCGTCGGGATGGTGTATCTGAAGGACCTGGCCCGCAAGACGCACATCAGCCGCGACGCCGAGACCGAGCTGGTGTCCACGGCCATGCGGCCCGCCACCTTCGTGCCCGACACCAAGAACGCGGGTGACCTGCTGCGCGAGATGCAGCAGGAGCGCAACCACGTCGCCGTCGTCATCGACGAGTACGGCGGCACGGCCGGCATCGTCACCATCGAGGACATCCTCGAGGAGATCGTCGGCGAGATCACCGACGAGTACGACCGCGAGCTGCCGCCCGTCCAGGAGCTCGGCGACGACCGCTACCGCGTCACCGCCCGCCTCGACATCGGCGACCTCGGCGAGTTGTACGGCTTCGAGGCGTACGACGACGAGGACGTGGAGACCGTCGGCGGACTGCTCGCCAAGGCGCTCGGCCGGGTGCCGATCGCCGGGGCCTCCTCGGCGGTCGAGCTGCCCGACGGACGGGAACTGCGGCTGACCGCGGAGGCCGCCGCCGGGCGCCGGAACAAGATCGTCACGGTGCTCGTCGAGCCGGTCGGCCCGGCGGATCCCCCCGAGGAGGAGAAACCGGAGTGACCCCGAAGCAGCTGCGCGCCTTCTGCCTGTCCTTCAACGCGACCGTCGAGGACTTCCCCTTCAATCCGGAGACCTCGGTCTTCAAGGTGCTGGGCAAGCTCTTCGCGCTGACGAACCTGGACGCGCGCCCGCTCACGGTCAACTTGAAGTGCGACCCGCAGGACGCGATCCGGCTGCGCGGCGAGCACCCGGGGCTGATCATCCCCGGCTATCACATGAACAAGCGGCACTGGAACACGGTGACGGTCGACGGCGAACTCCCGGACCGCCTGGTCCGGGAGCTCATCGAGGATTCGTACGATCTCGTCGTCGCCGGTCTGCCGAAGGCCGAGCGGCTCCGCCTCGACCGGCCCTGAGTCCTCGACCGGCCCTGAGCCGCGCTTGCGGAGTCCTACGCCGACCAGCACCGCCGCCACCAGGACGATCCCGTTGCCGGACAGCGCCGGGGACTTCGTATGCTCAGGGCATGACCGACAGCAGCGCGCTTGACCCCGAGGACCGCAAGATCGTCACCCTGGCCCGTTCCGCGCGGGCCCGCAACGGTGTGCCCGAGGGGGCGGCCGTGCGGGACGAGACGGGGCGTACGTATGTCGCCGGGACGGTGGATCTTCCGTCGCTGCGGCTGAGTGCGTTGCAGACCGCGGTGGCGATGGCGGTGGCTTCGGGGGCGAAGTCCTTGGAGGCCGCGGCGGTGGTGTCCGAGGCGGGTGCCGCGGCCGTGGAGGATCTGGCGGCGGTACGGGACCTTGGCGGGGCCGGGACGCCGGTGTTGGTCGCGGGGCCCGACGGGGGCGTGCGCGCCGTCGTCACCGCGGGCTGAGCCAGGTTTTCATCGCCCCCGCCGCCCCTGCCCGTCCCATCCCTCCGGGGCTCCGCCAGGGGCTCCGCCAGGGGCTCCGCCAGGGGCTCCGCCCCTTGGACACCCATCGGCCTGGACACCCATCGGCCTGGACACCCATCGGCCTGGACACCCATCGGCCTGGACACCCATCGGCCTGGACGGCCTCGTCCTCAAACGCCGGACGGGCCGGAGGCGTGGCCCCCCGGCCTGACCAACCCCGTCTCGTAGGCGAGCACGACGGCCTGGGCCCGGTCGCGCAGGGTCAGCTTGGCGAAGATCCGGGTCACATGGGACTTCACGGTGGCTTCGCTCAGGGTCAGCTCCGCCGCCAGCTCCGCGTTGGACAGACCACGGCCCAGCAGCGTCAGAACCTCCAGCTCACGGGGGGTCAGGGACGCCAGATCGGCGGGCACGGCGGGCGACTCGGGCGGGTCCGAGGCGAAGCGCTCCACCAGTCGCCGCGTGATCGACGGGGCCAGCAGGGCGTCCCCGGTGTCGACCAGCCGCACGGCCGCCGCCAGGTGTTCGGGGGTGACGTCCTTGAGCAGGAAGCCACTCGCCCCGAGCGACAGAGCCGCGTACACATAGCGGTCCAGGTCGAACGTGGTCAGCATGAGCACCCTGCAGTCCGGAGCCTGCGCCAGAATGCGGCGGGTGGCCTCCAGGCCGTCCATGTTCGGCATGCGGATGTCCATCAGCACGACGTCCGGGCGGAGTTCGCGCGCAGCCGCCACCGCCTCCCCTCCGTCGGCGGCCTCGCCCACCACGTCGATGCCGCGGGCCGTCAGGATCAGCCGGAAACCCGTTCTGATCAGTGTCTGGTCGTCGACGACGAGCACCCGAGGAGCCCGCTCGGCCGTGGCCGTCGTCACGGGCGGTCCAAGGGGATGCGAGCCCGCACCCGGTAGCCGCCGCCGAGGCGACGCCGGGCGTCCAGGTCCCCTCCGTACACCGCGACCCGCTCGCGCAGGCCGAGGAGCCCGCGGCCGGCACCCGCCCCGGGCCTCGACCTCGGCGCGGACCGAGACATCGGCGCGGGCGCCGCGCCGGTCAGCACGCTCGGGCCGGTGTTCAGCACCTCCACGCGCAGCGCGTGGTCCGCGTAGCGCACGGTCACCTCGGCCTTGCCGCCGTCACCGTGCCTGAGGGCGTTCGTCAGCGCCTCCTGGACGATCCGGTACGCGGTCACGTCGATCCCCTCCGGCAGCGGGCGCGGCTCACCCGAGATCCGCACCTCGACGGGCAGACCGGCGAACGATATCCGGTCGACGAGCGGGCCCAGCCGGTCGAGACCGGGCTGCGGCGCCAGACCCGCCGTACCGACGTCCCCGCCAGAGCTCCCGCCCGAACTCGGCTCAGGATCCTCGCCGTTCGGCGACGGCGCCAGCAGACCCAGCAGATGCCGCAGGTCGGTCATCGCGCCCCGCCCGGCGTCCTCGACGGCCCTCAGAGCGGCCGCGGCCTCGTCCGGCATCGTGCCCATCACCTCGCGGGCGGCCCCGGCCTGAACCACCATCACGCTGACGTTGTGGCTGACGATGTCATGCAACTCCCGGGCGATACGGTCGCGTTCGGCGGCGACCGCGTCCCGGGCGGCGCTCTCCCGCTCCCGCTCCAGCAGCCAGCCGCGCTCCCCCACCGCCGCCTGCCACTTGCGTCGCGTACGCACCAGCGCCACCGCCAGCCATCCCGCGGCCGCCCCCGCCGCCCCCAGCACCGCCACCAGCCCGTCCGGCTCCCACTCCCACACGGGGTTCACCTTCGCAGACCGCGCCCGATCCGGCATCAGCCCGCGGATGCAGGGATCTGCGACTCAGGGTTGAGGTGCGCGGTCGTTTGCCACCCCGGGAGGGATGTTCCGGGCCCGGTCCCCCTCTAGCGTCCTGTGCATGGCCACTGAGGACCGCAGGGGAGAGGCCGTCGTACGACTCGACGGCGGAGACACCGTCGTACGGCTCGACGGCGTGCGCAAGGAGTACGGAGAGACGACGGCGCTGGACGGCGTGTCGCTGGAGATCCAGGCCGGGGACGCGGTCGCGGTGATGGGCCCTTCGGGGTGCGGCAAGTCCACCTTGCTCAACATGATCGCCGGCCTGGACCGTCCGACGGGCGGCACGATCGTCGTGCACGGCGAGAACGTGAGCGGGCTGAACGAGAAGCACCTCGCCCTGTACCGGCGGCGCCGCATCGGCATGATCTTCCAGTTCTTCAACCTCATCGACGACCTGTCGGCGCTCGACAACGTCGCCCTCGCGGCGCAGCTGACCGGCTCTCCCGCCCGGCAGGCCCGCCGCCGCGCCCTGGAACTCTTCGACGAACTCGGCATCGCGGCCCGCAGGAACGCCTACCCCGGGGTCCTCAGCGGCGGTGAGCGACAGCGCGTCGCCGTGGCCCGGGCGCTGATGAACCGCCCCGCCCTGCTGCTGGCCGACGAGCCGACCGGCGCCCTGGACAGCCGGGCCGGCGAGCAGGTGATGGACCTGCTCCTCGACCTCAACCAGATCGGCCAGACGCTGATCCTGGTGACGCACGACGAACACCTCGCACGGCGCTGCGCCAGCAGGCTGGTCGAACTCGCCGACGGCCGGGTGACCGGCGAGCACACCCTGGAGCCGTCCGCATGAGGGCGGTGTGGCGCGCCGCGCGCGCGGCCGTACGACGGCGCAGGCTCCAGACACTCGTCATCGCGCTGGTCACCCTGACCTCGACCGGGGCGATCGTGGTCGCGCTCGGCCTGGTCGACGCGGCCTCCGCCCCGTTCGACAAGGCCTTCGCCGCCCAGCGCGGCCCCCATGTCGTCGCCGCGTTCGACGCCGCCAAGGTCTCGGACGAGCAGCTGGCCCGCGCCGCCCGGCGGCCCGGCGTCGAGGCCGCAGCCGGACCCTTCGCGCAGGCGACGGTCGAACTGCCGAGGGAGCACGATCAGTACGCCCTGGGCAGCGAGGTCACGGTCGTGGGCCGGCCGGGACCCGGGGGGCCGGTGGACCGGCTCGACCTCTGGGCGGGCCGCTGGGCCACCGGGCCGGGCGAGGTCGTGGTGAACCGGCAGTCGGACTGGCTCCCGGACGACCTGGGCAAGAAGATCCAGGTGCCCTCGGGCCCCACCCTCACCATCGTCGGGTTCGCCTTCGACCTGAGCCGGACGGCGGACGCCTGGGTCGCCCCCGACCAGATCGCGGCCCTGCACCCGACCGCCGCCCAGATGCTCCTCCGCTTCACCGACGCGTCGTCGGAGAGCCGGATCCGCGCGCACCTGGCGTCCGTCACCGAAGGGCTGCCGAAGGACGCGCTGACCGCCCCCCAGTCGTATCTCACCCTCAAGGATCAGATCGGCAACTCGGCCCGGGCGTACGCCCCGTACCTGATGGCCTTCGGCATCCTCGGCATCGTGGTGGCGGTGCTCATCGTCGCCAATGTGGTGAGCGGCGCGGTGATCTCCGGCCTGAAGCACATCGGGATCCTCAAGGCGCTGGGGTTCACACCGGGACAGGTCGTCGCCGTCTACCTCACGATGATCTCCGTTCCCGCGTGCGCCGGTTGCGCGCTCGGCACCGCCCTCGGCAATGTCCTGGCGCGCCGGTTCTTCGAGTTCGTGTTCACCGGGCCCGACGCGGGGGTGTTCCACGGCAACGTCGGCATCGCGCCCTGGGTGAACGCCCTCGCCCTGCTCGGCATGCCCGCCCTGTGCCTGCTCGCCGCTCTCGCCCCCGCGGCGCGCGCCCACCGGCTGTCCGCGGCACGGGCGATCAGCGCGGGCAGCACCCCTCGGACCGGGCGGGCGCTGGGCATCCAGCGCAGGCTGGCGGGCAGTGGGCTGCCGCGGGCGGTCAGCCTGGGCGTGGGGCTGCCGTTCGCCCGGCCGGGCCGCAGCGCCCTCACGCTCGCCGCGGTCGTCCTCGGGGTGACCACGGTGACGTTCGCGAGCGGCCTGGCCACGACGATGACCCGGTTCGGGAGTGCGGGGCAGGACTCCTACCAGGTCACGGTCTACGCGACCAACTTCAAGGACGGCAAGGAGATCCAGCCGGAGCACGGCGACCGCGCACTCCAGTCGCTCCTCGGCTCACTGCCGGGCGCCACCGGGGTCACCGCCAGGGCGAACGCCGACGCACGCATCGCCGGCTCCGCCCAGAAGGTGAACTTCGAGGGCCGTCGCGGGGACCGGCCCCAGCTGGACAGTGTGCTCACCGAGGGCCGGTGGACCCGTCGTACCGGCGAGATCGTGGCCGGATCGGCCTTCCTGCGCGGGCACGACCTGCACGTCGGCAACCACATCCGCCTGGCGAAGGGCGACCGCCAACAGACGCTGACCATCGTCGGCGAGTTCATGGAGAGCGACGCGCGCCGGATCATCGGCGACTGGTCGACACTGATGACCCTCGCCCCTCGGGAGAAGCCCATCGCCTACCACGTCGAGCTCCGGGACGGCGCGGACCCTGCCGCCTACGCGCGCGCGGTCCGGGCTGCCGACCCCGGGGTGAGCCCCACCCCGAACAATCCGAACGCCATCACCCGAACCATCGTCGGCTCCGCGTCGGTGCTCACCCTGATGCTGGCCGTGGTCGCCTCGCTCGGCGTCTTCAACACGGTCGTCCTCAACACCCGTGACCGCCGCCGCGACCTGGGCATGCTCAAATCCATCGGCATGACGCCACGGCAGGTCACGGGAATGATGGTGACGTCGATGACCGTCCTCGGCGCGATCGGCTCGGTCCTCGGCATCCCGCTCGGCATCCTGGGCCACCACCTCGTGGTGCCGCGGATGGCGGACGCGGTGGACATCACCCTGCCCTCGTACATGACGGACGTCTGGCAGGCCCCGACCCTGTCCGGCCTGGCCTTGGCGGGCATCGTCATCGCCGTCCTGGGCGCCCTCGTCCCGGCCCGCCGCGCGGCCCGCCTGACGATCGCCGAGGTCCTGCACAACGAGTGAGACGCCGGCGATGTCAGTGGGCGCGCCTACACTCCCCGCCCATGACCTACGTGGACGAGCACGTACATCCAGAACCTCCCGTCGCGGGGGACGAGACCGCGACCCTGCTGGGCTCCCTGGAACGGCAACGCGCGACCCTCGCGTGGAAGTGCGGCGGGCTGGACGCGGCCGGGCTGAAGGCGACGGTCGGCGTCTCCTCGATCACCCTGGGCGGGCTGCTCAAGCACCTGGCCCACGTCGAGGACGACTACTTCTCCGGGCGGCTGTTCGCACGCCGGCCCAGTCCCCCGTTCGACACGGCGGACTGGGCCACCGACCCCGAGTGGGACTGGCACTCGGCCGCCGACGACACCCCCGACGAGCTCAACGCCCTGTGGCGGGACACCGTGGCCCGCTCCCGCGCCCTGGTCACCGAGGCACTGGCCGACGGCGGCCTGGACCGCCTCGCCGACCGGCACTGGCCCGACGGCCGGGCCCCCAGCCTGCGCCGCATCCTCATCGACCTCATCGAGGAGTACGCCCGCCATGTCGGCCACGCCGACCTCGTCCGAGAGTCGGTGGACGGCCTGGTGGGCGAAGACCCACCACACTGACGACAGCCCTGCCCCCGGGCCCCGGCCGACACCCTCCAGCCCGTCCGACGCGAGGACGAGCCCTCCGGGCGAGAGGAAACTCAGAAGCCCAGCTTGCGCAGCTGGCGCGGATCCCGCTGCCAGTCCTTCGCCACCTTCACATGCAGGTCGAGGAAGACCGGCGTACCCAGCAGCGCCTCGATCTGCTTGCGGGACTTGATGCCGACCTCCTTCAGGCGCTTGCCCTTGGGGCCGATGATGATGCCCTTCTGGCTGGGGCGCTCGATGTAGACGAAGGCGTGGATGTCGAGGAGGGGCTTGTCGGCGGGCCGGTCCTCGCGGGGGAGCATTTCCTCGACGACGACGGCGATGGAGTGCGGCAGCTCGTCACGGACGCCCTCGAGCGCGGCCTCGCGGATCAGCTCCGCGATCATGACCTGCTCGGGCTCGTCGGTGAGGTCACCCTCGGGGTAGAGCGCGGGGCCCTCCGGCAGCAGCGGGACAATCAGGTCGGCGAGCAGGCCGACCTGCTTGTCGCCGACCGCCGACACCGGCACGATCTCCGCCCACTCGAAGCCCAGCTCCTTGCCGAGCTGATCGATCGCGATCAGCTGCTCGGCGAGCGTCTTGCTGTCGACGAGGTCGGTCTTCGTGACGATCGCGATCTTCGGCGTCTTCTTGATGGACGCCAGTTCCTTCGCGATGAAGCGGTCGCCGGGGCCGAGCTTCTCGTTGGCCGGCAGGCAGAAGCCGATGACGTCGACCTCGGCCCAGGTCGTGCGGACGATGTCGTTCAGCCGCTCACCGAGCAGCGTGCGCGGCTTGTGCAGACCGGGGGTGTCGACAAGGATCAGCTGCGCGTCAGGGCGGTGCACGATGCCCCGTACCGTGTGCCGCGTGGTCTGCGGCTGGTTCGCGGTGATCGCCACCTTCTGGCCGACCAGAGCATTCGTGAGGGTGGACTTGCCCGCGTTGGGGCGGCCCACGAAGCAGGCGAAGCCGGCGCGGTGGGTGGCCTCGGACGGCTCGGATGACTGGGTACGAACGCTCATGGCGCCCATTGTCCCTGATCCACAGGCGCCTGCCGCACGTCGAGCATCCCGGCAGGGGCCCGTAGGGGATCGGTGAGGTTCCCGAAACCGTTCCTAAAGACTGAGCGTGAGTTCTGTTGCCAGGATTCATGCTCAGCCGAACGTCCCGAACGGTGTTGGGCGTTCTGGTTGCCCGCGTTCGCTCCGCAGTCCGGCGGCACGGATCGTGTCCGTGGTCCGGGAACGGGAGGGCGGGGTCCCTCACGCCCGAGGGCACGCCGGTCGGCCTGGACGGTCCGATGCCCGGCACCATCGCTCTGGTGGTGTCGGGGCGGTGTCGTCCGTCGCCGGATCGGGTGTCCTTGGGCGCGCCGTCCGATCGCCACGGAGGCAGCGTCGTGGCGAGTCGTCTTACGCGTTGTGCCGGTGAGGGGCTGCTGCCAGTGCTGGGCGCCCCACTTCGAGGTGTAGGCCGGGTCCACGGCGATGATCGTGATGCCCGTCCGGTCGGCCATGGAGGTCAGCCGGGCGCGGAGTTTGCCGGTGGGCATGCCGGAGATGAGCTGTCGGAACCGCTTTCGGCGGCCGTGCTTCTCCCGGGTCTTCTCCGCGGTGAAGTCGAGGTCTTCGACCGCGATGGCCTTCACGCCGCAGGCGCGGGCCCAGTTCAGCAGTCCGGTGACGGCGTGGCGGACCTGGGCGTCCCGGTGCTCGGCCGGTCCGGACAGGTCGTAGGCGAAGCGGCGCGGGTTGCCGACGGGGTTGCCGTGGGCGTCGAGGCGCCAGGCGGCGAGATGGTCGGCGTTCATGTCGACGCCGATCACAGCGTGCGCGACGGCGGCGGCCATCGGGATGGTCTTCGGCACGGGGATCTGCCAGGAGGCCTTCAGGTACCAGCGCCCGCGGGCAGTGTCCAGGTGGATGCGGTAGGCGACCGCCCGGTTCGCCTCCACCCGGTCCGCCCACTCGGGGCCGCGGTGCGCAAAGCCGACCCGGCAGGCGAGGACATACCGGCCGTGCGGGGCATTGGCCAGCTCAACGAGCGGAGCCGGGAGCTTGATGCTCACCTCACCGTCCGGGCTGACCCGGATCGGCTCGTTGCCGTAGCGCTTCCCGGACTCGCCGTCGGCCTGCAGGAACCAGCGCGACGCTTCCCAGCGACCGCGCCACGCGGCCTCGGTGAGCTGCGCGGCATGGAGGTGGTGACGGGTGCGGGCCAGGCGCTTGCCGCCGCGCACGACGTGCACGGTCCCGGCCTCGCGGTCGGCCCGCGCCTGCTCCAGCCGGTCTTCGAGGACGTGCAGGCGGCGGGTTTTGGCGTGCCACTCCCGCTTGCTGCGGTAGCCGCCCGGCGCCTTCTTCGAGCCCTTCGCGCCGACCGGCAGCGACAGCCGGTGCACGATCGTACGGATCCCCGCCTCAAGAGACTGGATGTGGGCGAGCTGGCCACGCCGGGCGAGCGCCCACTGATCATGCGTGGCCTTGGTGATCGATCCGGCCCACCGGGACGACGACGCAGCCGTCAGGCCCCGCTTACGGGCCGCCCAGGTGTCCGCGGAGTGCTCCAGACCATTCGCGCACCGCACCCTCAAGTCCCGGGAGGCAAGCGAACCGAGGTGCGCACCGACCAGCGCGAGCACCTTCTCATCGGCGGGCGTGAGCTGCTTCAACCGGGTACGGACCGCCACCCCCGAGGGACCGGCAGCGACAAACGACGCCGCAAGCGCCCGCAACCCGCCCACCCCACACCCCCTACAGCTCCTCGAAAACCCGGTCATCACACCAACGAGCACCACCAGGAAAGGTCACGCATACGACGAACGAACACTCACCCCCATCCCGGGACAGCAGCACCCAACCCCCGGCCGAGAGCCCCAGCACTCACTCACACACGCCAGAACGCACTCACACTCAGTCAAACCCCGGCAGTTCCCAACCCCTGGGCAGCGCGAAACACTATGGAAACATGCACGTGCACAACTGGAAATGCGGGCCGGTGACCCTCTGACGACGCCCCCACCGTCGGAGAGACCGGAGAGACCGTGACCCTGGCTGCCGCCCAGATCGACACCGGAGACACCGCCTGGCTGCTCGCCGCCACCGCGCTCGTCCTGCTGATGACTCCGGGCCTGGCCCTGTTCTACGGCGGCATGGTCCGCACGAAGAGCGTCCTCAACATGCTGATGATGAGCTTCGTGTCGATCGCGCTGGTCACCGTGGTGTGGCTGGTGGCCGGATACTCCCTCGCCTTTGGTGACGACGCCTTCGGCGGGCTCATCGGCGGGCTGAAGCACGCGGGCATGGCCGGTCTCGGGCCGGACAGCGTCCAGGGGACCGTCCCCACCCTTCTCTTCGCCACCTTCCAGCTGACCTTCGCGATCATCACGGCCGCGCTGATCAGTGGTGCGATCGCCGATCGGGCGAAGTTCGGCGCGTGGCTGGTGTTCGTGCCCGTCTGGGCGCTGCTCGTATACGTTCCCGTCGCGCACTGGGTCTGGGGCCCCGGCGGCTGGATCCTCGACGACCTGGGCGCCCTCGACTTCGCGGGCGGTCTCCCCGTCGAGATCACCTCCGGTGCCTCCGGCCTCGCCCTCTGCCTGGTCCTCGGCCCCCGCCTCGGCTTCAAGAAGGACGCCATGCGGCCGCACAACCTGCCGCTGGTGGTGCTGGGTGCCGGACTGCTGTGGTTCGGCTGGTTCGGATTCAACGCCGGGTCGGCACTCGGCGCCAACGGTCTCGCAGCCGCCGCGTTTCTCAACACCCTCGCCGCCGGCTGCACCGGCCTGCTCGGCTGGCTCTTCGTCGAGCAGCGGCGCGACGGCCACCCCACCACCCTGGGCGCCGCGTCCGGCGCGGTCGCCGGCCTGGTCGCCATCACCCCGTCCTGCGGCTCGGTGTCGCTGCTCGGCGCCCTCGTCATCGGTCTCGCCGCCGGTGTCGTCTGCTCGTACGCCGTGAGCTGGAAATTCAAGCTGAACTACGACGACTCCCTCGATGTCGTAGGCGTTCACCTGGTCGGCGGAATCATCGGCACCATGCTCATCGGCGTCTTCGCGACGGAGACGATGACGGGCGGCGCGGAGGGGCTCCTGTACGGGGGCGGGCTCGGGCAGCTCGGCAAGCAGCTGGTCGCCGTGGTGGCCGTAGGGGCGTACGCCTTCACCGTCACGTACGGCATCGGGAAGCTGCTCGACAAGCTCATCGGTTTGCGGGCGGACGAGGACCACGAGCACACCGGCCTGGACCTTACGGTGCATGCCGAGACCGCTTACGATCACGGGGTCCTGGGCCACGGCGCCCCGGTCTCGTCTTCTCTCTCCTCCGCTTCTCTCTCCTCCGCGCAGAAGGTCAAGCCCCAGGCATGAAGCTCATCACCGCGATCGTGAAGCCGTACCGTCTCGACGAGGTCAAGACCGCTCTCCAGGAACTCGGCGTGCACGGTCTGACCGTGACCGAGGCCAGCGGGTACGGGCGCCAGCGTGGCCACACCGAGGTGTACCGCGGCGCCGAGTACCAGGTCGACCTCGTCCCCAAGGCCCGTATCGAGGTCGTCGTCGAGGACGCGGACGCCGACCCGGCGATCGACGCCATCGTCAGGGCCGCGCAGACGGGGAAGATCGGCGACGGGAAGGTGTGGGCGGTGCCGGTGGAGACGGTGGTGCGGGTACGGACCGGCGAGCGCGGCCCCGACGCCCTCTGAGCGCCCACCGACTCGTACGGTCCCGAAGCCCCCTGAGCGTCCACCCTCTCGTACGGTCCCGACGCCCCCTGATCACCAGCACCGCCACCGCGATCCCCAGCACCACTGCCACCGCCACCAGCCACGGCAGTGCGAAGAACGATGTGCTCGCCGACTCCCGGGTACCCCGCGCGCTCGCCGTCAGCCTCACGTCGCCCCAGTCGAGCTGGGGTGCCCCGTGCCATGGCTCGCTCAGCCGTACCCGCTGCCCGGGGAGCAGCTCCGAGGGGATCTTCGTCAGCCCCCGTGACAGCAACGTACGGCCGAACAGGCCCTGGGCCCGCAGCTGCACCTTCGGGGCGAGGGTGACGTTGCCCGTGTTGTGCAGGGTGTAGGAGATCGTCGCCGCGCTGTCCCCGAGGCCGGGGACGAGGGGCTGGTGGTGGGTGACGCGGACGTTCTCGACGGCGAGCGCGGGGACCGAGGGCCCGCTCACCCGGAGGTAGACGCGGGCGCCCACCGCTCGCTGCACCCCGACCGCGAGCGATCCGTCGCCCGCCTCGACGCGCTCGTCGAGCGCCACCAACGCGCCCGGATGGTCCCCGGGCTCGGCCTTCTTCGGCACCCGGAGGGTGAACGGCACGGTGACCGAGCCGTGCGCGGGAACCGTCACCCGGGAGCGCGCGGGTCGCGCCCACGCACCCACCCCGCGCTGTTTCTCCTTCACCGTGCGCACGGCGAAACCACCGTCGCGCGCGGTGTTGTACGCGTCGGCGGCGTACAGCCGGAAGGTCAGCGGTTTCCCGGTCTTGTTGGCGACGGTGACCTTGTCCTCGATGGTCTGCCCGGGGTCGGCGGAGAGGGAGAAGTACGGCCGGGCGGCGACGGTCGAGGAGACGGGGTAGACGGACCAGCTGCCGTTGTCGGCGGCGTGGGCAGGAGCGCCCGACACCGCCGACAACAGGAACAGGCTCAGCCCCAGGCACAGGCCCAGGAGGAGACCGTAAGACTTGCGCATGTCAGGTGAGCGTCAGCGTGAGCACGCCGGAGTAGGAACCCGGTGGGGTGAACGCCGGTACGTTCAGGGACAGCCCGGCGTCGACGGTGAACTCGCCACCGGTGAGCGTGCCGCCGGGGGCGGACGCCAGGGTCGCTCCCGAACCGCCGACCGTGCCCGCCGAACCGGCCTGGCAGGTGCTCGGGCTCCCGGCCTTGGTCGCGCAGGCCGGGGTCCAGCTCAGCTTTCCGGCGTCGATCTTGGTGCCGGGACCGGTGAAGTCGGTGACCTTGCCGGTCAGGGACCAGCCCGCGGGTCCGCCGCGGAAGTCCTTGACGGTCACTGTCTTCAGGGCGCCGTCCGAGGCTCCGCCCTTGCCGAAGTCGACCGCCGACAGCTGGACGGCGTCCCCGGCCTGCGACATCGACAGCGTTCCGGCCCGCACCGTGGTGGTGACCTTCTGGGAGCCGTCGGGGACGGGCGTGTCGTCGATGACGACGTACGCCGCCGGACCCGCGCCCTTCTCGTCGCTCCAGCTCGCTCCCTCGTACGCCACCACGCCGGTCGTCGTCTTGTCGTTGACGGTCAGCGTGCCGCTGAACGAGCCCTGCGCGTCCACGGTCGCGGTGCCCGTGTCGGCGGTCTGGGCGGCGCCGGAGCGTCCGGCGAGGGTGACGGTAGCGCCGGGGGTGAAGTCGCTGCCGGTGACGGTCACGCCGGCACCGGGCTGTCCGGAGGCCGAACCGAGGGTGATGGCACGGTTGTTGGTCTCGCCGCCGCCGTTGGTCGCGGTGATCGTCTCCGACACCGGGGCGGGCGGGTTGGTGACCGTGCAGGGGGTGTCCAGTTCGAGGATGTAGCTGGTGTGGATGTTGTAGTCGCCGGGCGAGAGCGTGATGGCGCCGGGCGCGGTGACCGTGAAGCTGCCGGTCATGCTGAACCCCGGGAAGGGGGCGTTACCGGCCACCGGGTCGTTCTTCCGGGGGCCCGTGACGGTGATGTTTCCCGTCTGCGCTCCGCCGAGGGCGACCTTGCCGGAGGGCGTCATGATGTCGGCCGGCAGGGCGAGGGCGGTGGGGTTGTTCGCGGCGGGCGTGACCACCTTGTAGGTCACGTTGACGGTGTCACCGACCTTCGGGCTGGCGTTGTCCACCGTGATGATCGCGGTGGTGGTGCCGTCGATCGGCGGGATGCCCGCGATGTCCGGCGGGATGCAGTGCGTGGCGAAGTCCACGTTCTGGGATGCCGTGGACACGGCTCCTGCCGGGGCGGCCAGCGCTCCTCCCGCGGTGACCGCCAGGGCGGTCACCCCTAGCAGCGCCACCCAGCGACGTCTTCGGGCGTTCGAACCCGTGGTTCCCGTGGCTCTCATGCTGCCCCCTCCTGAGGGATGTGGGCGCGGCGGCTCTTCCGCGCCGACAGGGGGCCATTGATGTGCGGGTTGTGTGAGAAGTCAATGGAGGGCCGACACGTTGACTGATGGGCCATCAGATCGTGTCAATATCGCCAACTCTGGTCACCAGTACGGCAGTTGGCTGTGTGGGCAGTGCGAGAACCGGTGCCGCCCGAACGCGGCGACACCGGTCTTCACGCATGACGTGTCAGTTTCCGTCTCAGCTGAAGACGAACGGGCCCGGCGACTGCGGCGCGCTCGCGGTGCACGTCACGGTGATTCCGAAGATCACCATGTTCAGTGAGCCGCCGAACGCGTCGAGGGTGTCGCCGGAGGCGACGGTGCCGTTGAGCGGGCCCACGGTGACCCCGCCGCCCATCGGGATGGCGGGATTCTTCGTGCCGGTGAACACGACCGAGCCGCCGCCGGCCTTCGCCATGGTCAGCGTGGAGGCGATGGAGTCCTGCGCCAGGGGGAGAGGCGCGGTGATCGCGGTGGAGCTGAGGGTGATGGTCGCGGCCGTGCCGGTCTGCGTGGCCGTGAGGGTGGCCGCGCCACCGCCGCCGATCGTGCAGGTCGCGTTGATGGTCGCGGTCAGTGGGTCGACCGCAGCGGCGGTCGGCGCGAGGGCCAGACCGGTCGCGGCGAGCGAGCCCGCGGCTAACGCCGCGGCGATTCCGAGTCGCTTGCGTCTCATCGGATTCCCTTCCCTTGTACGGGAATTGCCATGTGGGGATGGATGGACGGCACCGTCTACCTTTTGGGGCCGGGCACACGGGCGCGTCACCGGGGTTCCGGTGCGGGTGCGGAGCGATGTGTACGCGGACCGTCCGCGAGAGCGGGTGCGGGACGCCGTGCGGCGGTATATCTGACGGTCCGTCGGAACTAACGGTTCCATTGATGCGCGAGCAGCTCGGGATTGCAAGGCATGTCCGGGGGTTTCTCCAAGGGGCAGCGAAAGTGGCCGAAGTTCATCCCCGGGGCCCTTAGGGCTTGTCGGGAATCAACACGCCGATTTGATCTTGGGGTTGTCCGGGTCGAGGAATCTGGTGATGTCGTCTGGTGTGCGGAAGCGGGCTGTCGAGGCGGGGATGTGGATGCCGTGGGCTTCCAGGAGTGGGCGGACGTCTTTGACGGCACGGCTGATGGTCATGGCGGTGGTGTTGAAGAGCTGCCCGAGAAGCTCCTGAAGACTGTGCTTTCGCAGGTAGAGGATGGTGACCAGGATCTGGTCTGCGGGCGTGAGGCTGGGTTTGCGGCCTGTGCCGCGGGCGACGCGGCGTGGTGCGCCGCGGGCTGCGTGGCGGGCTTGCTCGCGGGACTCTTCCAGCCCTGGGATCAAGGTGTTGATCAGGTCGCTGAGTTGCTGGCGTGTCATGCCGGTCAGCTCTGGGTGCTGCAGTTCTTCGGGCATGAGGGAGTGAGAGCCGCCGGCCGGCGGCCGGTTGTGCCGGGGACGGTCCGGACGCGGTCG
>NZ_JBEZLR010000101.1:36277-36664 GCF_040652275.1 Streptomyces sp. NPDC048275 | reverse complement strand
ACACGGCAACGCTCGCGATCCCGGCATCCCGGCATGCCCGGGCCACGCGGACAGCGATTTCGCCACGGTTGGCGATGAGCACCTTGCGCACGATGAACCTCCCCTGACTCCGCTCGGAGTCACAAGACTGTTCGAGCGCGCACTTCTCCTTCAATACGGTCCGTTGCAGGACTGGGTCAGAATCCGCAGACCCGGCGCAGCAGGTTCCGGGAGAGGAAAGAAAAAGGTCAGACATCCGTCAAATAACCGGACCCGGCGGAGGGAACCGCCGGGTCCGGATCGAAAAGGAATGCATTATTCCGGGGAGGTGCTTTCAGCCGTCCCGCCGGGTTTCGCGGTACCGGACGGCGGCGGTCGGTCAGGCGCTCTGGAGGGTTTTGCGGTACC
>NZ_JBEZLR010000101.1:0-36185 GCF_040652275.1 Streptomyces sp. NPDC048275 | reverse complement strand
TAGGTACCGGTGGACGGCGGTCGGTCAGGCGCTCTGGAGGGTTTTGCGGTACCGGTGGACGGCGGTCGGTCAGGCGCTCTGGAGGGTTTTGCGGTACCGGTGGACGGCGGTCGGTCAGGCGCTCTGGAGGGTTTTGCGGTACCAGGGCACGGCAGCCGGGAAATCGGCGCCGAAACCGGCGCCGGGTGTGCGGCGCAGATCGGACCAGAGCGGGGAACTGTCGAAGACGTGGTCGGTCGTGAACAGGTCGAGTCCGGCCGGGGGTACGCCCTTCTCCCAGAGGACCGCCCTGGCCTGCTCGACGGTGAGATCCGCTCCCGGCCACTCGATCCCCGTACACCCGGCGACGGCGCGCAGCAGGGTTTCCACGGGGACGGGCACCGGGTGGGTGGCGTGGTAGACGGACGCGGTCAGGTCGGCGGCGGGGGCGAGCGCGGTGGACACCAGCAGCCCGGCGAGTTCGGTCACGGAGATGACGGACGCCAGGGAGGGCCAGCCCGCCACGGTGCCCGGCAGCGTGCGCAACACGCGGGCCAGGCCCGGCACCACCCACGCGTCGCCCTCCCCGTACACCAGATGCGGCCGCAGGACGATGCCGCCGGCCGCGAGGACCTCGTCCTCGGCCGCCGCGCGGGTGAGCGAGGTGGGCGAACCCGGGTTGCGGGTCAGGTCCTCGGGCCGTTCGCCGCGGAAGGTGCCGCGGCCGTAGACGGACGCGGTGCTCAACTGGACGATGCGCGCGACCCCCGCGCGGCGCGCCTCGTCCACGAGGGCCGCCGTGCCACGGGCGTTGACGGCCTCGTTGGCCTCGACGCTGCCGCCGATCTGCGAGGCGCAGTGGATCACGACGTCGACGCCGTCGCACACCCCGCGTAAGGAGGCGGGTTCGGTCAGATCGGCCCGGACGACCTGGGGGCCGGGATCGGGATCGGAATCGGGATGGCGATCAGCGTGGGAAGCCGGATCGGACAATGGGCTGCGGTGCGACATGAGCCTCAAGTCGGCCTGCCGCCGCTCGGCTTCGCGGGTGACGTGACCCCCGACGAAACCGGCCGCGCCACTGATCAGGATGGTGGACACGGGACACTCTCCTCGAGCTGGGGACATCCTCGGGCACGCGACGTGGACTGCTACACGCAGTGCAACGTGCACTGCAACGTGCACTGCGACACGCACTGCGGGTTCAGCGACCGCTCGGCTTCAGGACGAGGTCGGCGGTGAACACGGTCTCAGCGTGCTGGGTTCCGCGCACCCGCACCAGTACGCCGTCGTCGGTACTGCGGATTTCGGGGTACGGCTCGATCCAGCACGGGGCGTCGAACTCGGCGTAGCGCGCGAAGTTGCTCTTGAGGCCGAGAAGGAGGGCGTCGGGCAGCCCCGTCGAGACGAGGGCGGCCTGTCGGGCGGCCTCCAGCAGCACCATGCCCGGTATGTGGTCGACGGGGTGGTCGAAGAAGGTGGGGTGAGCGGTGTCTACACGCAGTTCCCAGCGGTTGTCGACGCCGGGCGCGGGCTCGGCGAGCAGGACGTGCCGGTCGTCGGCGTGGCCCACCGCGGCCGGGTCGATCGGCGGCGGCGCGACGCGGTCGGTGGTGGTGGGCCGGCCGGCCCGCAGCCTCCGGTGGACGGCCGGACTGGTACAGCTGAAGGCGGCGCCCGCGGTGGCCAGGGCCTGTCCGTCGCGGAGCACCGTGACGTCGTAGCGCATGCCGCCGAGTACACGGCCCCGGCGGACGATGTCGCGGCAGACCGTGCGCAGTTCGACCTCGGTGGGGGCGGCGCCCGCGACGAGGAGTTCGGGTGCGGTGCTGAAGGACATGTCCCACATCAGGAACTGGTGCCCGAAGGGAACCCCGAACTCGGCGTGCGCGAGCAGGGAACCGATCTGGCGGACGGACTCGATCAGGAGCATCGGATCCTGGTAGCCCCCCGAGGGGGTGAAGAAGGAGTGGCTGCGCGGCCACTGGGCACTGACCGCGAAGACGTCCGGGAGGTCGGGCCCGGCGAGTTCGGCGGCGGCTTCCCAGCCGGTCAGCAGGACTTCGGAGACGGCGGCGCGATGGACGTACTCACGCGGAACCGTCGTGGTCAACCGGGGCTGCAGGGTCCTCGCCGCGGGTCGCGGGGCCTTGGTGGCCACCGTTGCGACCTCGTCTTCGACGGACACACGGGTTGAGGTGATGGACGACATGTAAGGCACTCCTGTCTCGTTCCGAGCAGGGGGCAGCAATCCGTACCGCCGGCAGCCACCCCCCGTGGCCGACGCCGTCTTGCCCCCACAAGATACAGACATGTCTGTAGGGTTTTTCAAGTAAAGCTTTAGTATCCGTCGAGCCGCGGCCCTTCACTACCGGCTGGTACGACACGATCGCGCCACTTGTACCGGCAGATCCCCCAAACCATGCAGACCTGCATGGTTAGCGCCAGAGAGAGGTGCTCGACAGCAGCACTTCCCTTCGCTGCAACCTGCCGGAAACATGACCTCGAAACGTCGAACGCCAGCGCATTCATGCAGCTCAGAGTGGGTAGATAGGGACAGACACGGGCCGACTCGCGGGGGATTTCGAACGCGTTGACAATCAGACAAGTCTGTTTGCTATCGTCCTCATTGTGAGAGTTCAGCAGTCCGTTCCGAGATGACGAGACTGTGCCTCAGGAGGAGCAGATGAATCGGCAAGCCGTGGATCTACTCGACGCCCGATCGCAGCGCAATCTTCCGCACCGCCCCACGATTCCCCAGCCCGGGCGGCCAGTTGCCTCCCAGGCCGCCACCGACCACCCCGTCCCCGGCCCCCCGGCCGGAGCACTGCGCGTCCTGGTCGTGGAGAACGATGTCAGGGCTGCCGACTCCCTCGTCCAGGGCCTGCTGCGGCAGGGGTACGCCGCATACAGCGTGGCCACCGGCACCAAGGCGCTCCAGGCGCACCGCGACGCCGATCTCCTGCTCATCGACCTCGACCTGCCCGACCTGGACGGGCTCGAGGTGTGCCGGGGCATCCGGGCGGTCTGCGACACCCCGGTCATCGCCGTCACCGCGCGCGGCTCCGAACTCGACCGGGTGCTCGGACTGCAGGCCGGCTCCGACGACTACCTGGTCAAGCCGTACGGCTTCCGCGAGTTACTGGCCCGGATGGAGGCGGTGATGCGCCGGGTGCGTAAACAGCCGGCCGCCGCCCAGGTCATCACCCACGGGCCGCTGCGCATCGACGTCGGCACCCGGATGGCCACGCTCGACGGCGAGCAAGTCGACCTGACCCGCAAGGAGTTCGACTTACTCCATCTGCTGGCCTCGCAACCCGGCACCGTGATGCCTCGCCGCCAGCTCATGGCGCAGGTCTGGGACGACACCTGGTCGCACCGCGGCCGCACCATCGACACCCATGTCAGCAGCCTGCGCGGCAAGCTCGGTTCGAGCAGCTGGATCATCACCGTCCGCGGAGTGGGCTTCCGGCTCGGCCATCCGTAGGCCACCGCCCATCGGCCGCTCGAAGGGCACTCGAAGGGCACTCAACAGACGGCGGAGAACCCTTGAGGCCCTTGAGGACCACGCAGCGACCGACTGGAAATCGCGTCAAAACGGAGGCAACTCCTCCCGCCCCCTGGCGGCGTGCCGCCTTGCCGATACAATACAGACCAGTCGGTAAAATTCCAGCGGGCGAGAGCGGGACCTGGCATGGCCACACAAGAGCGCGGGACGAGGTCGAGGCACTCGATCCTGGAGTCCGCGGCCCGGGTGTTCGACGAGCGGGGCTACGACGCGGCGAGCACCAACGACATCCTGGCCCGGACGGGCCTCACCCGAGGCGCGCTGTACCACCACTTCCCGTCCAAGGAAGCCATCGCCGTGGCCCTGGTGACCGCGCACAGCGAGGCCCTGGTGGTGCCGGACCAACCGGTGAAGCTCCAGGCGGTGATCGACCTCACGCTCGAGTTCGCCCAGCGCCTCCAGCGCGACCCGGTGCTGCGCGCCAGTGTGCGCCTCGCGGTCGAGCAGACGTCGTTCTCCCGTCCGCCGCAGACCGCCTACGAGCAGTCCGGTGCGGCCATACTGGCCCTGTTGCGGCAGGCCGAGGACCAGGGCGAGATCCTGCCCGGCGTGGACATCCAGGAAGCCACGTCGACCATCATCGGCGCCTTCACCGGCCTCCAGTTGATGTCCCAGGTCTACAGCAACCGCGAGGACCTGCCCGAACGCATCGGCGCGTTCTGGCGTTTCCTGCTGCCGGGCCTCGCCACTCCGGGCATGCTCGGCCGCCTGCGCACCGCACCGCAGCCCCCCGCCGTACCGTCCCCGTCGGCCCAGGACGCCTGAACCCCGGCCGAGCCCGGGACGCGACCCCCCACTCTCCCGGCCGAGCCGTGAACGGGCTCCGCACGCGGGCCCCCTGACCAGCCCCGGCCCCAACGCCCGTCGTAAGACCCCGCCGTGCCCAAGCCGGACCCCAGCCGCATTCGCCCGGCGCCCGGCCGCACTTCCAGGCCCGCGCGCAGCATCCACCCCACCCGCGGAGCCTGGCCCGCCCGCCCGCAGCTCCGGCCGAACGCGCGCCACAACCCTCAGACCCGCTCCTCCCCGAGCCGCTGCTACCCGAGCCGCTGCTACCCGAGCCGCTGTTCTTTCTCCCGCCCCACCCGTTCCCCCCGTCCCTCCCCACCCGGTGAGAACAGCGGGCGCAGCAGTACCCACAGCCGCTTCGAGGTCTTGGCGTCCCACCACTCGCTGTCGGTGTGCCCCAACGACGCCAGCCCCGCGGCCACCACCACGGCCAGGTCGGCCAGATCCTCCGGCACGGGCACGATGTCCCGATGCGCGTCGACGACGCGCCTGTGGACGAGGGCCAGTACGTCGTCCCGCAGTCGCGGCGGCCCCGCCGACCCGTCCACCGCCAACTGCATGCCCGCCCGGACGAGTTCCTCCGTGCGCAGGGCCTCGCACAGGGCGACCAGGATGCGCTCCGGGGCATCCTCGACCGGGCCGTCGAAGGCCTCGTCCATCAACGCGACGACCCGCTCGTGAGCCTGCTCGTACACGGCGGCCGTCAACTCCGCGGTGGACGAGAAGTGATGGTAGAGGGCCCCCCGGCTCACCCCGGCCCGACGGCAGATGTTGACCAGTCCCGCATCGGAGAGCCGGCCGTTCGCTATCAGTTCCGCCGCGGCACGGACGAGAGCCTGACGGGTCTGTTCGGACCGGGTCTGCATCAGGCTGCACCTGCCTATTCCTGCTCTCATAAAGGAGCGCTGGGGTGCCCGCGTAGGCGCGGGCAGCAACCGGAATCATACAACCATGCCTGTTTTAGACGACAGCCTTTAGACAGCAGAAGACAGCGGACCTCCATCCAACCTCCATAAATCCTGCAGCTCTTGGCCGCAGACGGACCCTTGACTACCGAGCGATGCCGTGGTCACACGCCGCTCGGACCACCCTGCGACCCTTGACAATCAGACAAGTCTGTTTGTTACGTTGAGGGTGGCCACGTTGCCTACGACACCCGAGCGTCATCCGAGCGTTGAGGAGTCCGATGAGCAGCACGACCGTCCCCGTCGTGGGAAGCGGATTCAGCGAAGCCCTGCACGCAGGTCTGCTCCGGGCAGCGGCCCGCATGTCACCGCGACCGGGCCACGCCACCGGGCCGGCCGACACCGCGCTGGGGACCTGGGAGACCGGGGCCGTCCTGGACCGGTTCGCCGCCCGCCTGCCCGCCGTACTCGCCCCCGCCGAGGCGGAGGTCCCCGCGCTGCGCGCCACGCTGGCGGAGTTCGCCCACGCGATCCTGGTACGAGCCACAGCCACAGCCACAGGAAAAGACACAGGCCCGAGCCCGGCCGACACCCCGCCGTCCCCCAACGCCCCGTCCCCCATCGCCCCGCCCGCCGCCGCCCCGCACCAGGTGGCCGCCGCGGTCGCCCTGCTCCTGGAGTGCGCGCTGCTGCACGTCCTGGAGAACGGCATCGCGCACCACGAGAGCGGACTGCTGCGCGCGGTCGCGGTCGTCCGCCGCCTCGGCGAGGTCGTCCGGGACGCCGGGGACGGGGTGTGGTCCGGCGACGACGGCCGCGGCGAGCGCCGCCGGCTGGCGCGGCAGCTGCACGACGAGCTGGGCGGCGCCCTGTCCGACGCCCGCCTCGGCCTGGACGCCGCCGCGACCTGCACCCCCGGCCCCCACACGGCCCATCTCGCCACCGCGGAGAGGGCGTTGGCCGAGGCTGCCCAGGAGAACCAGGCGCTCATCGACGGGATGCGCCGCCGCGGCGACCTGCCGCCGTTGCGCGAGGCCCTGGAGACCTTCCTGGCCGGCCCCCGCCCCCGCGACGGCCTGCGGATCCAGACCTCCGTCGAGGTCATCGGAGACGAGCGGACCCTCTCCGAGCTGCATCGGCTGGAGACCTACCTCGCGCTGCGCGAGGCCCTGCGCGACCGCCTGGCACGCTCGGGCGCGCGGCGCGTGGACACCGTCGTACGCGTCACCAGGCGCTGGCTGTATGCGAAGGTGACCGACGACGGCCACCGGCCCGCGGCCGCCTCCGCCGAGGCCCTGCGCTCCCTCACCGACCGGATCGAGGACCTCGGCGGCCGTACGGGCATCACCCCGGGCACCCCCACCGGCACCCTGCTGGAGATCCATCTGCCGCTGCGCCGCCACCCCTGAGCAACCACCCCCTGTCCCATTTGGACCACATCAGCGGAATAGGTCGGCGGAAGCGCCGGTTGGCGCCGCTGTGCCGTCCAAGTGGCGCGGCACAGCACGCACACGGAGGGACTCGGAGCTGATGGACGACGTCACGACGGTGGATCGCGGAAGTTCCCTGAAGGACGCGGTGGGACGGTACGGCGTGTGGAGTGTCGGGCTGCGTTCGGAGGAACCGGCACAGCGCGGCGAGATCGCCGAGGCCGCGGCCGAACTCCAGGAACTCGGCTTCGGCGCCGCGTGGCTGGGCGGCAGCAGCGGTGTGCGGCACGCCGTGCCGCTCCTCGACGCGACCTCACGGCTCGTCGTGGCCACCGGCATCCAGAGCATCTGGCAGTACGAGGCGACCGACACCGCGGCGCGCATCGCCGAAGTGGACGCGGTCCATCCCGGTCGCTTCCTGCTCGGTCTCGGGGTGAGCCACGCGAAACTGGCCGACCAGTACCGCCGCCCCTACTCGTCCATGGTCGAGTATCTGGACGCCCTGGACGCCGCCGGGTTGCCCGCCCGGCGCCGGGTCCTGGCCGCCCTCGGCCCGAAGATGCTGAAGCTGTCGCGCGACCGCGCGGCCGGCGCGCACCCCTATCTGGTCACTCCCGAGCACACCGCCCTGGCCCGCGAGACCCTGGGCGACGCCCCCCTGCTCGCACCGGAGACGAAGGTCGTCCTGGAGGCGGACCCGGACCGCGCCCGCTCGATCGCCCGCGGCGGCATCGCCCTCTACCTGGGACTGCCGAACTACACCAGTTCCCTTCTGAAGCTCGGTTTCACCGAGGACGACTTCGCGGACGGCGGCAGCGACCGCCTCGTCGACGCACTCGTCGCCTGGGGCGACGAGGACCGGATCCGCACGAGGATCGACGCCTTCCACCAGGCCGGCGCGGACCACGTGGCCCTGCACGTGGTCGACGACCAGCCCCGCGATGCCCTGCACCGCCCCCAATGGCGCCGCCTGGCCGCCCTGCTGACCTGACGACGGCTTCCGGCGGCGCGGGTTCGTCGCGCCGTCCCACCCTCGGCCCTCCAGCCGAGGCCGAGGGCGGGACGGAGGGCACCCGGCGTCACGCCCGCAAGTAGGCGAGAACCGCCAGCACCCTGCGATGGGTCTCGTCCGCGGGCGGCAGATCCAGTTTGCTGAGGATGCCGCCGATGTGCTTGCCCACGGCCGCCTCGGACACCACCAGTTCGCGAGCGATCGCGCCGTTCGACCTGCCCTCCGCGATCAGGGCCAGCACCTCCCGCTCGCGCGGGGTGAGCCGCTCCAGCGGATCGCGGCGCCGGCGCAGCAGTTGACGTACGACTTCGGGGTCCACGACGGTGCCGCCGGCCGCGACCTCGCGCAGGGCGTCCACGAACTGCTCGACCTGCCCGACCCGGTCCTTCAGCAGATAGCCGATGCCCGATCCGTCGCCGGAGTCCAGCAGTTCGGAGGCGTACGTCCGCTGCACATACTGACTGAGCACCAGGACGGGCAGCGTGGGCCGCTTCTCGCGCAGTCGCACCGCCGCGTGCAGTCCCTCGTCCTGGAACCCCGGGGGCATGCGCACATCCGTCACGACGATGTCGGGGGCGTGCTCCTCGACCGCGGCGATCAGAGCCGGGGCGTCCCCGACGGCCGCTACCACCTCGTGGCCGCAGCGGCCGAGCAGGCCGACGATGCCTTCCCGCAGCAGCACGCTGTCCTCGGCCAGTACCACCCGCAGCGGTCGATCCGTCAGCAAGGAATTCGGCAAGGAATTCAGCAAGGGATCTCCACACGCAACAGGGTCGGTCCGCCCGGCGGACTGGACAGGGAAAGTCTGCCATCCAGCACCGACACCCGGTCCGCGAGTCCGGTCAGCCCACTGCCGGCCCCGGCGTCCGCCCCACCCCGGCCGTCGTCACGTATCCACAGGAACAGACGCCCGTCACGGTGCCCCCCGCTCACCTCCGCGCGGCCGGCCCCGCTGTGCTTGGCGATGTTGGCGAGGGCCTCGCAGACCACGAAGTACGCGGCGGTCTCGACCGCTTGGGGCAGCCGTCCGGACAGCTCCAGGTCGACGTCCACGGGTACCGCGGAACGGTCCGCGGCGTCGGTGACCGCCGCATGGAGTCCGTAGTCCGCGAGGACCTTGGGGTGGATGCCGTGGATGAGTTCGCGCAGCTCCGCGAGGACCTTGCCCGCCTCCTCATGGGCCTTGGCCAGCTGGTCGGCGACCGGCCCCGGCGGCGCGTCCAGGCGGGCGAGCCCGAGCGTCATCGTCAGCGCCACCAGCCGCTGCTGCGCCCCGTCGTGCAGATCGCGCTCGATGCGCCGCCGCTCCGCCTCGAAGGCGTCCACCAACCGGACGCGGGAACGCGTCAGTTCCACGACCTTCGCCCCCAGATCGCCCTCGCGCGGGGCGATCAGCAGACGCGTCAGTTCCGCCCGGGCACCGGCCACGACTCCCAGGGCATAGGCGCCCAGGGCGAGAAGGACGAGCCCGAGCACGGCGACACCGAAGGCCGTCGGCCAGGTGGTGACCGTCCACAGTTTGAGCACCTTGGTCTCCTGGCCGCCGCCGACCGTGGCCATCAGCAGCGGGGCCGCGGTCATGGACAGCGGGAGGAGCAGGCCGACCATGAGCGCGAGGGCGTCGACCGGCCACAACAACCCCGCGAACAGCAGGGCGTACCCGAGCTCCCGCCAGGTCGCCCGCTCCCGCAGCCGCGTCGACGACCAGGACCACAACCCCTCGGCGGCGGGCGCCTGATGCTGCTCCGGTGCCGGGTCCCGGTCGATCAGCCGCAGCCTGCGCCGCTCCACCCGGGCCACCGGGATCCCGGCGAGGGCCACGGCGACGAGCAACGGAAGCCCCACCAGCACAAGGGACAGGACGCCGCCGACGGCCGCCGTGGCGACGATCCCTACAAGGGCGACCGCGCCGGTCAGCACACCGGTGAGCAGATATCCGGCCGAACGCCACGGCCACGACGACCGTAGGAAGCCCGGCCCGGACATGGACTGCCACACATTCCGAGGATGCATGAGCGTCACCGTAGAAGGCCCGCTCCGGCCGATGCCATCGGTCCAGACGCCGGATCGCAGGTATGCCTGGCCCTACCCCAAGTCTCGCTTCCGCCGCACTGCGCCGCGGTGCCCCGCCCGGTTTCGTGGAGCCAACAAGCGGACGAGAGAGGCCAGATGAACCACGACGCGATCCAATTGCGCACCGTCACCAGGCACTACGGGACGGGCGACAGCACGGTGACGGCACTCGACCAGGTCTCGCTCGCCTTCCCCCGGGGAACGTTCACCGCCGTCATGGGCCCCTCGGGCTCGGGCAAGTCGACCCTGTTGCAGTGTGCCGCCGGCCTTGACCGCCCCACGTCGGGAACGGTCACCCTGGGCGGCACCGACCTGACGCGACTGAGCGAGACCAGGCTGACGCTGCTGCGCCGCGAACGCATCGGGTTCGTCTTCCAGGCGTTCAACCTGCTGCCGTCCCTGACCGCCGAGCAGAACGTCGCGCTCCCCCTGCGGCTGGCCGGCCGCCGCCCCGCCAAGGCCCGGGTGCGCGCGGTGCTCGAGCAGGTCGGCCTCGCCGGCCGGGCCCGGCACCGGCCCACGGAACTGTCCGGCGGCCAGCAGCAGCGCGTCGCCCTGGCCCGTGCCCTGATCACCCGCCCCGAGGTGCTCTTCGGCGACGAGCCGACCGGTGCCCTCGACTCGGGGACCAGTCGTCAGGTGCTGAGCCTGCTGCGCGGCATGGTCGACGGCGAGGGCCAGACGATCATCATCGTCACGCACGACCCGATGGCCGCCTCGTACGCCGACCGCGTCGTCTTCCTCGTCGACGGACGGGTCAACGGCGAGCTGACCGGAGCGAGCGCCGACGACATCGCCGCGCGCATGACCAAGCTGGAGGCCGTGCCGTGCTGAGCGTCGCCCTGCGCACCCTGCGCACCCGCTGGATCACCTTCGTCGGCAGCTTCGTCGCGCTCTCGCTGGGCGTCGCCCTGATCGCGGTGATGGGCCTGGCCCTCGCCTCGTCGCTGGACGCGCCCGACCGGAAGCCGGAACGGTTCGCCGCCGCGCCCGTCGTGGTCAAGGGCGCGGACACCCTGCGCGTGCCCACCCCGAGGGGCGACCGGGTGCAGCGGCTCGCGCAGCCGCGCGCCGTGCCTCCCGCGACCGTCGCGAAACTGAGGGAACTCGGCACCGTCGTCGAGGACCGGTCCTTCGCCGTACGGGCCAGGGGCGGGCCCGCCGACCTGGTGGGCCACCCCTGGTCCACCGCCGCCTTCGCCCCGTACGCGATCGACACGGGACGCGCGCCCCGCGCCGCCGACGAGGTCGTCGTCGGCGGCGACTGGGCGAAACCGGGCGACCGCGTACGGACCGACCGAGGCACGGTACGGGTCGTCGGGACCGTAAGGACGGCCACCGTGGCCGGGCGCGGCTTCGAGAACGCCGTCTTCTACCAGGACGCACGCGCCGCCGCACTGTCGCCGAGCAGCGTCCAGCTCGTCGTCGACGCCGACGTGACGGCCGTACGCGAAGCGGTGCGTACGACGGCACGCGGCGCCGGCGTCCAGGTCCTCGCCGGCGACGCGCGCCGCTACGCCGACGCGGACCCCGACCGGGACAGCAAGGCCCTCACCGCGATGAACGCCATGTTCGGCACGGCGGGCGGCGTCAGCGCCTTCGTGTCGGTGTTCGTGGTGGCGTCCACGTTCGCGTTCGCGGTCGACCAGCGGCGCCGGGAGTTCGGGCTGCTGCGCACCGCCGGGGCGACCCCGGGGCAGATCCGCCGGACGGTCCTCACCGAGGCCCTCGTGGTCGGCGTGCTCGCCTCGGCCACCGGCTGTGTGCTCGGCGCGTACGGTGCGCCGTGGCTGGCCGACCGGGTGGTCGACGGCGGCCTCGCGCCGGGCTGGTTCACCATCGGCGACTCCACCTGGCCGTACCACCTGGCGTTCTGGACGGGCCTGCTCGTCGCACTCTGCGGCGTCGTGGCCGCCTCCTGGCGTGCGGGCCGCACCGGCCCCGTCCAGGCGCTGCGCGAGTCGTCCGCGGACACCACGACGATGACCCGGGGCCGCCTGCTGTGCGGTACGGCCCTGCTGCTGACCGCCGCCATGACGCTGGGCCTGGCCCTGGCCGGCGACCCGGGCGACCTGCTGCACCGCAAGACCTATGTGAGCCGTCCGATGCTGCTGATCTCCGCGGTCGCGCTGCTCGCGCCGACCGTGGTGCGCCCGTTGACCCGGCTGCTGGCCTGGTTGCCGGCCCAGTTGCCGGGGGCCGGCGGCATGCTGGTGCGGGAGAACGCCGCCGCCGGGGTGCGGCGCACCGCCGCGATCGCGGCGCCCGTCCTGGTCACCGTCGCCCTCGCCGGCTCGCTGCTGGGGGCCACCGCGACGCTGAACGAGGCCAAGGCCACCGAGACGCGCGAGCGGACGGCCGCCGCCTTCGTCGTCACCCCGGCGAGCGCCGCGGGTTTCGACGCGGCGACGCTGCGAGAGCTGCGCGAGGTGCGTGGCGCGGTCGTGTCCGTGACCGCGTCGAGCGCCGTCCACGTGCTGGCGGACGGGGTGGCGCTGATCAGGTCCGAGGCCCGTGCCGCGGACCCCGGCCCGCTCGGTGCCACCACCCGGCTGCCGATCGAGGCCGGGAGGGTGGGCGACCTCGACGACGACTCGATCATCGTCAACGAGGAGTGGCAGCGGCACACGGTGGGGCAGCGGGTGCGGGTGTGGCTCGGGGACGGCACGGAGAAGTCGCTGCGGATCGCCGCGGTCATGGCCACGGGCACCGGCGACAACGGCGTCTACGTCACCCCGCGCAACGCCCCAGGCGCGAGCGCCGACCGGGTCGACGTCGCCCTCGCCGACGGCGCCGACGCGGACGCCGTGGCCGCCGGACTGCGGGCCGCGGTGGACACCTCGGGCGGACAGGTCCGCACCAAGAACCAATGGGTGCGGGCGAGTCACCCCGAGGCGAACCGGACGACCCGGATGGGTTTCCTGCTGGTCCTCGGCATCGCCCTCCTCTACACCGGCATCTCCCTGGCCAACACCATGGTCATGGCGACCTCCGACCGGATCCGCGACCTGGCGGTGCTGCGGCTGGCCGGAGCCACCCGGTGGCAGGTGCTGCGGCTGGTGGGCGCCGAGGCGCTGATGGTGGTGGCCGTCGGCGGAGTCCTGGGACTCCTCGTCGCCGGGCTCAACCTGATGGGCATGTGGGGCGCCCTGGGCCTGCTGTCGGTGTGGACCACGATCGAGATTCCCTGGTCGGCGCTCGGCGGGACGGTGGGCGCCTGCGCGGTGATCGCCGTGGTCTCGTCCGTCGTCCCCGCCGCACTCGCCCTGCGCCGCCGGGCGGTGGAACTGGCGGGCGTTCGGGACTGACCCGCCAACGCGGCCGGGGCGAGGCCGGGTCCATGCCGGCCTCGTCTCCGACGCCCGTGACATGTGCAGCCGGCGCCACGCGCCACAGGCGCTAGCCGACCGGTCCAGTAAAAGGTGGTCGACCGGTCGTACACTCGCTCCATGGGACGCACCAGCAACGCCAGGGAGAAGATCCTCAGTGTTGCGCAATCGCTGATCGAGCTGCGCGGTTACTCGGCCTTGGGCGTGGCCGAGATCTGCAAGACAGCCGGCGTGCCCAAGGGCAGTTTCTACTACTTCTTCGATTCCAAGGAAGCTCTCGGCCTGGCCGTGATCGACGAGCACTGGGCCGGTCAGCAGCGCATGTGGACACGCATCCTGAACAGTGACGAGGAACCGCTCCAGCGGCTGCGTCGGCTGTTCGACGAGACGGAGGCGGGCCAGCGCGCCGGCCGGCAGAGCTGCGGCACCGTCTCGGGCTGCCTGTTCGGGAACCTCAGCCTGGAGATGAGCAACCACACCGAGGCCGTCCGCACGCGGCTTCAGGAGATCTTCGACGCACAGGTCGAGCTGGTCGACTCGGTCATCACTGAGGCTCTGGAGCGCAAGGAGGTCTCCGTGACCGACACACGGGAAGCCGCACGCGCGGTGGTCGCCCAGCTGGAAGGGCAGGTGTTGTTCGCCAAGCTCTACAACAACGCCCAGCGGCTCGGCGCCCTGTGGGCGAACTGCCTGGCCCTGCTCGGTGCTCGCGCACCGCAAGAAGCCGTCGCAGGCGTCTGAGGCCGACTGCTGAACGGACTCCCGATCAGGAATTTTTGAGGTCGTCACTCGCCTCGCCAGATGTTGTCGAAGGCCGCATCTTCGATGTGTCGCCGCTGCCGTACGGCTTCCAGCTCCGTCACCGCGTTGTTGACGGCAGCCACTACGGTCACGACCGCGTCGTCGGTGAGACCCGCGGCCTCTTCGGCCGGCTCGTGCTGGATACCCAGTGCGGCCGCGAGGCCGGCGAGGACGGGCTCACCCGACATCCAGCGGTCGGCCGCGTGGCGACGGGCCGATGAATCGGCCAATGCCGTACGGCCGCTCCGGAGGGGAATCCAGCGGTGGCGTCGCCGGGTGACCTGACCTTCCGCTTCCAGGACGGCGAGATAGGCCGCGGCCAGACCACGGCCCCGGCGCCACAGCCACTCCTCGACGGACTCGTACGGCGCCTGCCGGGTGAGCGACGACGACGCCTCGTCCAACAGGCGATCACCCGTGGTCCACTGCGGGCCGGGCACGATGTGGTCGTCGTCCAGGACGAGAGCCTGGGCGTCGATGAGGTCGACCAGTTCGGCTCCCGCGAGGGCCAGCGACAGGTCGCCGTTCTCGACGGGACGGCTCGACGCGACGTCCAAGGCGGTGATCAACAGGTCCTGTGATGTGGTCATGGCGGGCTCCGCGTCAGATTCATCGGTGGCGATATGTCTCGGTCGAATTCACCGGTCGTGGTACGTCGCGCAGACGCAGGGTCCGGCCTGGCACCGGGGGCCGAGGCCGGCGGGCGGCACGGTCGGCCGAGCACCGGGGACGGAGTCCGGCGACCGGAGCCGCGACGGTTGGCGGCGGCGACTCCACCTCCTCAGGCACCCCACTTCCTCAGGCACCCCGTCTCCATCAGGCACCTCGTCCGCCCTGGTCCGGAGCGGTTTGCGCCGATTCGGACCGGCGTACCGGGGCGGCATGTCGCACTACCACCATGTGGTGCGGGAAGCCGATGCGCAGCACGGCGGCGGCCGCGGCGGCCGCGAGGACCACGACGGCGGCCAGGATGAGGGCCTGGTGGTAGCCGTGGTGAAGCAGTGGCGCGACAAGCAGGGGGCCGAGGATCTGGCCGACGGAGTATCCGGCGGTCAGGAGCGCGACGGAGCGGGGGAACTGGAGGTGGTCCCCCGCGGCAAGGGCGAGGGTGCTGACGCCGATGAAGGTCGCGCCGAACAGCACCGCGGAGACCAAGGCAGCCGTTGCTCCACCGATCAGGGCCGGCAGACCGATGCCGACCGCTTGGATGACGAGCGCGGCGAGCAGCAGGTCGGGGCGGGACCAACGGCGCCCGAGCCGGGCCCACAGCGCCGAGGACGGCACAGCCGCCAGTCCGACCAGCACCCAAGCCCCGCTGCCGAGCCGGCCGGGAGAGCTCTGCTCGATCGCGGCCACCAGGAAGGTGCCCGCGACGATGTACCCGATGCCTTCCAGGGTGTAGGAGGCGAACAGCGCGGTGAACCAGCGATGCGTACGCGTCCTGCCGGATCCCGCGGACGCCGCGGACGCCGCGGGTGATGCGGGTGATGCGGGTGATGCGGGTGATGCGGGTGATGCGGGTGATGCTTCGGGGCGGAGGTTCCACGAGGCGGCGGCGAGGACCGCGGCGAGTGCGGCCGAGGCCCACCAGGCAGCCCGCCAGTCGGCCACGGAGCGCAGAACGAGGACGAGCAGACCGGACAGCGCGATCCCGGCGCCCACTCCGCCGAAACCCCAGCCGGGCAGGTGAGCCGGGTGCTCCCGCAGGTGGCTGAGGAGGGAGCTGACGGCGATGACGAAGATCACAGCGCTCGCCACTCCGGACAGCAGCCGCAGCGCGATCCACACGGCTGTGGAGTGCGTGGCGGGCATGGCGGCCAGGCTGCCGGTCAGCACGATGAGGGAGATGCGCAGGAGGGCGGCTGAGCGGACCAGCGCGGGGGCCAGGATGCCGGCGAGCGCGCCGCCGAGGTAGCCGATGTAGTTGGCGGTGGCCAGGTTCGCACCGGCACCCGCGGACAGTCCCGCCTGGGTGTGCATCAGGGGGAGGATCGGGGTGTAGACGAACCGACCGACCCCCATGCCCGCGGCGAGTGCCGCAGCGGCTTGGGCGACGTGCCCCCAGGGCGAGCGGAGCGCGTCGACTCCTCGAGGCGAGGAAGCGCGCAGGGCTCGTACGCTCATGAAGAAATCCTTGTGCGGTCGTGCGGGTTTCCGGGCGGTCCGCACTCACCGTCACGGCTGCTGCGGTGAGTGCGAACGGGGCCTGCCGTCATGGTGTGGTGTCTGTCCGGCCCGGGTCGTTGGGGTGGGACTCGAGCGCGGTGACGGTGAGCGTCATCCACGGGCGCAACGGGAGGGTGCCGAGCACCTTCTCGTGGAGCTCGTCCTCGTCCGCGGCCCGCCAGATGCCGATGCTGCGCAGCTCGCCGACCGGGCGCCACAGCCGCGCCAGATTGCCGGTGCCGGCCAGTTCCCGGGCGCGGACGGCTTCGGCGGCCCGCCGCAGGTCGACCTCGTCCTGACTGGTTCCCTCGGGGACAGTGGTGGTGATCTCGACCAGGAACTCGCGCATGGTCCTGCTCCGCTCGGTGGGGCGTCCGGCGACGACCGGAACGCCCAAGTGGTGGTGGCCTGGGTTTTCAGTTGTGGCCTGGGTTTTCAGGGGGCCGACCGCCCAGGTCAGGTCGGACGGCGGCCGACGTACCGGAAGTCGGCACGCCCAACCCGTCCAACGGGCGGCGGCGAAAGCCGCCGACTCACCTGCCGTCGGGGTTTCCCGCCCTCATCGTCCGCCTGCCGCCAGGGGCGGCGCCACGACCGGCCTCCTCCCTGCTGGGAGCCATGGCCTCGCACGCCCGTAGCATGACGAGCGTGGAGCTGCGCCAACTGCGGTACTTCGTCGCGGTCGCCGAGGAACTGAACTTCGGCCGGGCCGCCGAGCGCCTGCTGATCGCGGGCCCCTCCCTGTCACAGCAGATCAAGGCGCTCGAACGCGACTTGGGCGTGCAACTGTTCGATCGCGACCGCCGCTCGGTGTCCCTCACCCCCGCCGGTTCAGCCTTGCTCCCGCACACCCGCGCCCTGCTGGAACGGGCCGACGACCTCCAGCGGCGCGCCGTTCAACTGTCCGGTTCGCAGCCGGTACGGCTCGGCTACGTCAACTGGCTCCCGCCGGACCTGACCGCCCGTACCGCCGCGGTCGCCCGACTCCACATCGACGCGTGGATCGCCCCCTCGCACACTCAAGCCGCCCGGGTCGCCGACGGCAGCCTGGACCTCGCGGTGTGCTGGGTGCGGACCGAGGACCTGAAACACCGTGGCCTGCACGCCCGGCTCATCGGCGCCGACCGGCTCTACGCGGTGGCCACCGGCGACGACACGAGCGTCGTGCCCGCCCCGGACACCGTCGTCCTCCTCGACGACGACACCACCTCCTGGTCGTCCTGGAACGACTACGCCGAACTACTGGCCCGCGACAGCGGGGCCCGCGCGGTGCACATCTCCGACGGTGGCATCACCGGACCAGCCTTCTTCGATCACGTCCGCCGCAGCAGCCGCCCGGTCGTCAACTGCCCCAAGGGCCAGACCACACCGCTGCCCCCCGACCTCGTCCGACGCCCGGTCGCCGCACCGGAGATCTATTGGACCTGGTCCCTGGTCTGGCGCGAGGGCGAGGACCGCCCCGCCGTCCTCGCCGTCATCGATGCCCTCTGCGACGACGTGGGCGACCTCGGTATCAACGCCCCGGGCGCCTGGCTGCCCGACGGCGACCCGCACCGGCGCTAGAACAGGCCCCACCCCCGGCTGACATGGGCTGGAAGGCCACGCCTACCAGCAGGGAGAAAGCCGGTCCTGGCCAGGGCCCTGTTGACCTTTGACTTCTTCCCCCCGAGCCGCCTAGGTTCCAAATAGTCGACCGGTCGGCTACCACGGGGTCATCATGAGCTCTCAGAACCAGTCGGACCAGAAGGTCGCCGTCATCACCGGAGCCTCGCAGGGCATCGGCGCCGGCCTCGTCGACGCCTACCGCAAGCTCGGCTACGCCGTCGTCGCCACCTCGCGCAGCATCGCCCCCGCGAGCGACCAGGGCATCCTGACCGTCCAGGGCGACATCGCCGACCCCGCCACCGCCGAACGCGTCATCGCCGCCGGCATCGAGCGATTCGGTCGTATCGACACCCTGGTCAACAACGCGGGCGTCTTCGTCGCCAAGGCCTTCACCGACTACACCCAGGACGACTACGCCACTCTGACCGGCGTGAACGTCACCGGCTTCTTCCGCATCACCCAGCTGGCCGTCGAGCGCATGCTCGCCCAGGGCGGCGGCCATATCGTCAACATCACGACCAGCCTGGTCGACAACGCCGATGCCAACGTCCCCTCCGTGCTGACCTCGCTGACCAAGGGCGGCCTGCAGTCCGCCACCAAGTCCCTCGCCATCGAGTACGCCACCCGCGGCATCCGCGCCAACGCCGTATCCCCCGGCACCATCAAGACCCCCATGCACCCCGAGGAGACCCATGCCGCCCTCGCCGCCCTGCACCCGGTCGGCCGGATGGGCGAGCAGAGCGACATCGTCGACGCCGTGATCTACCTGGAGAACGCCGCGTTCGTCACCGGCGAGATCCTCCACGTCGACGGCGGCCAGAGCGCCGGCCACTGACCCTACGGACGATGGGGATACGACAATCCGATGAGCGGCACCACAGACAACGAAGAGATCCTGCGCGGCGTCCTCGACCAGTGGAAGGCCGCGGTCGACAGGCACGAACCACAGCAGGTCGCCTCCCAGTTCACCGAGGACGCGATCTTCCAGGGACTGCGCCCCTACAGCGTCGGCAGGCCGGGCATCGCCGCCTACTACGACTCACAGCCCCTCGGGATGACGGCCGCGTACCAGATTCTCGAAACCAGACGCCCCGCCGACGGCCTCGTATTCGGGTACCTGAACGTCGACTTCTCGTTCACCGATCGGCCTGCCGTCAAGGTCAACCTCGGCGTCCTGGTGAAGCGCATCGAGCAGGGCTGGTACATCAGCCACTACCAGGTCTCCCGGCTCGACTAGGACCTGTCCCGGGCCGTCGGTGACACAGCGGTCGACGCGGCCACCCCGGCCCACCCGAAGAACAATCAGCTGCGCAAAGAGCAGGGCCCCGAGCGTGAGATACCTCACCGCCGGGGCCCTGCCCCGCACCACGGTCCGGACCGCAGCCCACCACCACAACGAGAAACGGGCCCTCACCAGAACTTTCGTCCTTGGTGAAGACCCGTTCATCGGTTCTTCGCTGTGCGCGAGGGGGGAGTTGAACCCCCACGCCCTTGCGGGCACTGGAACCTGAATCCAGCGCGTCTGCCATTCCGCCACTCGCGCAGTGAATGTGTCGTCCGTCTCCCACCGAGTGGGGTGAGCGCCTTTCGACATGCAGAAGATTAGCACGGTGCCAGGGGCCGATTCACATCCCTTTCCCCGCCCTCCCGCCCCCTCCCGCCCGGCTCCGGCCCAGGCCACCTCCCGTGCGCCCCAGCTCCGAGCACTTCGGCGCTGGTCCACGTATCAACAAGAACCGGTTCACGTATCAACCTCGTACCGGTCCGGGCCATCTCCCCAGGAGCCGGACCAGGTGCACGGTCGGGTGCGGGACACTGGTGACGGGCCGCCTCTACGATCCTTGGCAGAAGCAGTGCAGGAAGCAGTGCCGGGAAGTGTTCGAAGAGGAGCCCCGGAGGGAACTTCGGGAGGGGACTCCGGAAGGCGTCGACAACCCGGCGACCGGGCCGACAGGGGGAACCAGCCGATTTCCCGACGCGTGGATACGATCAGTAAGCAGTACCAGGACGGCTACGAAGGAGGAGGTGCCCCATGGGAGTCCTGAAGAAGTTCGAGCAGCGTCTCGAAGGTCTGGTCAACGGCACCTTCGCCAAGGTGTTCAAGTCCGAGGTCCAGCCAGTGGAGATCGCCGGAGCACTCCAGCGGGAGTGCGACAACAACGCCACCATCTGGAACCGCGACCGGACCGTCGTACCCAATGACTTCATCGTGGAGCTGAGCACGCCCGACTTCGAGCGCCTCAGCCCCTACTCCGGCCAGCTCGGCGACGAGCTCGCCGGCATGGTGCGCGACTACGCGAAGCAGCAGCGCTACACCTTCATGGGCCCCATCAAGGTCCACCTGGAGAAGGCGGACGACCTCGACACCGGTCTGTACCGGGTGCGGAGCCGTACTCTCGCCTCCTCCACCGACCAGCAGGCACCCGAGCGCGCCCCCGCGGGCCCGCCCCCGGGTCGGCCCGGTGGCGGCGGCTACGGCTATCCGCCGACCGCCCAGCCCGCCGGTCCTGGTCCGATGGGCGCTCCCCCCATGCCGTCCGCACCGCCGCCCGGCGCGCGCCCCGGCCCCACGCCCATGGCCTCCCGGCCCGGCGCGACGGCAGGACCGCAGGCCGGCGGCCGCATGCGGCACTGGATCGAGGTCAATGGCACCCGCCATCAGATCTCCCGCCCGACGCTGGTGCTGGGTCGCAGCACCGAAGCCGACGTGCGGATCGACGACCCCGGCGTATCCCGCCGGCACTGTGAGATCCGGACCGGAACGCCCTCGACGATCCAGGATCTCGGGTCCACCAACGGCATCGTGGTGGACGGGCAGCACACCACCCGCGCTACGCTCCGCGACGGCTCGCGGATCGTCGTGGGCAGCACCACCATCATTTACCGGCAAGCCGAAGGGTGAAGCGGGGGCAATGTCAGAGCTGACCCTCACGGTCATGCGGCTGGGTTTCCTGGCCGTACTGTGGCTGTTCGTGATCGTGGCCGTGCAGGTCATCCGTAGCGACCTGTTCGGAACGCGCGTCACACAGCGCGGCTCGCGCCGGGACGCCGCCAGGCCGCAACAGGCCGCGCGCCAGGCCGCGCCGCCGCAACAGCGCCAGCAGGCCGCCGCACCCAGCGGCGGCGGCCGACAGCGGCGCGGCGCCCCCACCAAGCTGGTCGTCTCCGAGGGCACCCTCACGGGAACCACGGTCGCGCTCCAGGGGCAGACCATCACCCTGGGCCGCGCGCACGACAGCACCATCGTGCTGGACGACGACTACGCGTCCAGCCGCCATGCCAGGATCTACCCGGACCGGGACGGCCAGTGGATCGTCGAGGACCTCGGCTCCACCAACGGCACGTATCTCGACCGGAGCCGACTGACGACCCCCACGCCGATTCCGTTGGGCGCACCGATCCGCATCGGCAAGACCGTCATCGAGCTGCGGAAGTAGTGCTACGTCATGAATGAGCGCGAGCGGAGCGAGCACGCAGCGGCGGTCCACGCGTTGGACGCCCGCGCGCTCCCGACCGGAGGGTGGGCACCGTGCGGATGTACCCGGAGCCGACGGGCGAGGTGCGCATGAGTCTGTCACTGCGCTTCGCCGCCGGATCGCACAAAGGCATGATCCGCGAGGGCAACGAGGACTCCGGCTACGCCGGTCCGCGGCTGCTCGCGATCGCCGACGGGATGGGCGGCCAGGCCGCCGGTGAGGTCGCCTCCTCCGAGGTGATCTCCACCATCGTCGCGCTGGACGACGACGTGCCCGGCTCCGACATCCTCACCTCGCTCGGCACCGCCGTGCAGCGCGCCAACGACCAGCTCAGGATGATGGTCGAGGAGGACCCCCAGCTGGAAGGCATGGGGACCACCCTCACCGCCCTCCTGTGGACCGGTCAGCGGCTCGGTCTCGTGCACGTCGGCGACTCCCGCGCGTACCTGCTGCGTGACGGCGTACTGACGCAGATCACACAGGACCACACCTGGGTGCAGCGCCTCGTCGACGAGGGACGCATCACCGAGGAAGAGGCCACCACCCACCCCCAGCGCTCCCTCCTCATGCGCGCGCTGGGCAGCGGCGACCACGTCGAACCGGACCTCTCCATCCGCGAAGTCCGCGCCGGCGACCGCTACTTGATCTGCTCCGACGGCCTCAGCGGCGTCGTCTCCCATCAGACGATGGAGGAGACCCTCGCCAGCTACCAGGGCCCGCAGGAGACCGTGCAGCTGCTGATCGAGCTCGCGCTGCGCGGCGGCGGCCCCGACAACATCACGGTCATCGTGGCCGACGTCCTCGACATCGACGGCGGGGACACCCTCGCCGTCCAGCTCTCCGACACCCCGGTCGTCGTGGGCGCGGTCGCCGAGAACCAGCAGCACCAGCTGCACGACAACGGCGCCATGCAGACGCCCGCGGGGCGCGCCTCCAGCCTCGGCCGTCCGGTACCCGGACAGGGCGGTGGCGGCGAGTTCGGCCCGCCCGGCAGCGGCGGCGACACCACCGGCTACGTACCCGCGGGCGGCTTCGGCGACTACTCCGACGAGGACTTCGTCAAGCCGCGCACCGGACGCAAGTGGCTGAAGAGATCCCTCTACACCGCGCTCACGCTGGCCGTCATCGGCGGCGGTCTGTACGGCGGCTACCGCTGGACGCAGACGCAGTACTACGTCGGCACCGAGGGCGAGCACGTCGCGCTGTACCGCGGAATCAGCCAGGACCTGGCCTGGGTCTCGCTCTCGAAGGTGGAGAAGGACCACCCCGAGATCGAACTCAAGTACCTACCGCCGTACCAGCAGCAGCAGCTCAAGGCGACGATCGCGGAGGGCGGCCTCAAGGACGCCCAGTCGAAGATCAGCGAGCTCGCCGTGCAGGCCTCCGCATGCGAGAAGGACGCCAAGCGCCGCGCCGCCGAGACGACGAACAACGCGAAGACCGGTGAGGGCGAGGCAGGTGGGACCACGGGAACCACAACCGCCTCTCTGACGTCCAAGGCCACAGCCACGCCGACGGCGCCGAATCCCTCGAACTCGGCACCGTCGTCCTCCAATTCCACGACCGCACCCGCACCCACTCCCACACCCGGCCCCAGCCTCTCCGACGAAGAGCAGAAGCTGGTCTCGCTGTGCGGTAAGCAGTAAGAAGCCGTGAGGGGCCCTGTCACACCATGAGCAGTAGTACGAACACGCCGACGCACCACACGTCGACCATCGGTTCCATCGGCACACCGAGCCGCCGCAACACCGAGCTGGCGCTGCTGGTGTTCGCCGTTGTCATCCCGGTGTTCGCGTACGCCAACGTGGGCCTGGCCATCAAGAACCAAGTGCCCGCGGGCCTGCTGGGCTACGGTCTGGGCCTCGGCCTGCTGGCCGGAGTCGCGCATCTCGCCGTACGCAAGTTCGCGCCGTACGCGGACCCGCTGCTCCTGCCCTTGGCGACCCTCCTCAACGGACTCGGTCTGGTCATCATCTGGCGGCTCGACCGGTCCAAGCGGCTCCAGGCGCTGGACGCCTACGTGGAGGCCGCACCCCGCCAGCTGCTCTACACCGCCCTGGGCATCGCCCTGTTCGTCGTCGTGCTGATCTTCCTGAAGGACCACCGCGTCCTGCAGCGCTACACCTACATCTCGATGTTCGGCGCCCTCGTCCTGCTCCTGCTGCCGCTGGTTCCCGGCCTCGGCGCCAACGTCTACGGCGCCAAGATCTGGATCTCGATTCCCGGCCTGGGCACCCTCCAGCCCGGCGAGTTCGCGAAGATCATCCTTGCGGTCTTCTTCGCGGGCTATCTGATGGTGAAGCGCGACGCGCTCGCTCTCGCCAGCCGCCGCTTCATGGGCCTCTACCTGCCGCGCGGACGCGACCTCGGCCCGATCCTGGTCGTCTGGTTCGTCTCCATCCTGATCCTGGTCTTCGAGACCGACCTCGGTACCTCGCTGCTGTTCTTCGGCATGTTCGTGATCATGCTGTACGTCGCCACGGAGCGGACCAGCTGGATCGTCTTCGGTCTGCTGATGTCCGCCGCCGGCGCCGTCGGCGTCGCCTCCTTCGAACCGCACGTGAAGATGCGCGTCCAGGCCTGGCTCGACCCCATGGGCGAGTACCTCCTCAGCCAGCAGGGCGTCGCCGGCCACTCCGAGCAGTCCATGGAGGCCCTGTGGGCCTTCGGCTCCGGCGGCACCCTGGGCACCGGCCTGGGCCAGGGCAACTCCGACCTCATCAAGTTCGCCGCCAACTCCGACTTCATCCTCGCCACCTTCGGCGAGGAGCTGGGCCTCGCCGGCGTCATGGCGATCCTGGTGATCTACGGGCTGATCGTGGAGCGCGGCGTCCGCACGGCGCTCGCCGCCCGCGACCCGTTCGGCAAGCTCCTCGCCGTCGGCCTCTCCGGCGGCTTCGCCCTCCAGGTCTTCGTCGTCGCGGGTGGCGTCATGAGCCTGATCCCGCTGACCGGTATGACGATGCCGTTCGTGGCCTACGGAGGCTCCTCCGTCATCGCCAACTGGGCATTGATCAGCATCCTGATCAGAATCAGCGACACCGCACGCCGCCCGGCGCCCGCCCCCGCCCCCAGCCCCGACGCCGAGATGACCCAGGTGGTCCGCCCGTGAACAAGCCCCTGCGCCGGATCGCGCTCTTCTGCGGACTCCTCGTCCTCGCCCTGCTGATCCGCGACAACTGGCTCCAGTACGTCCAGGCGGACTCCCTGAAGTCCGACCCGAAGAACCGCCGCGTCGCCATCGAGCGATACGCCACACCGCGCGGCAACATCATCGTCGACGGCGAGCCGATCACCGGCTCCAAGAAGACCTCGGGCGACAGCTTCAACGACTTCGAGTACAAGCGCACCTACAAGGACGGCGCGATGTGGGCGCCGGTCACCGGGTACGCCTCGCAGGCCTTCGGCGCCACCCAGCTCGAGTCCATCAACGACGGCATCCTCACCGGCAACGACGACCAGCTCTTCTTCCGCAACACCCTGGACATGCTCACGGGCAAGAAGAAGCAGGGCGGCAACGTCGTCACCACCCTCAACGCCGCCGCGCAGAAGGCCGCGTACGAAGGTCTGCTCAAGCAGGGCAAGGGCGCCGTCGCCGCGATCGACCCGGAGACCGGCGCGATCCTGGCGCTGGCCTCCACTCCCTCGTACGACCCGTCGAAGTTCGCCGGGAACTCGACGAGCGTTGACGGCAAGGCCTGGTCGAAGCTCCAGAAGAAGAACGACCCCGACGACCCGATGCTCAACCGGGCGCTGCGCGAGACCTACCCGCCGGGCTCCACCTTCAAGGTGGTCACGGCGGCGGCGGCCCTGGAGGACGGCCTGTACACCTCGGCGGACGAGAAGACCGACACGCCGCTGCCGTACATCCTGCCGAACACCACGACCGAGCTGAAGAACGAGGGCAACATCCCCTGCAAGGACGCCACCCTGCGGGTCGCCCTGCAGTTCTCCTGCAACACCGTCTTCGGCAAGATCGGCGCGGACCTCGGCAAGGACAAGATGCTGGCGGAGTCCGAGAAGTTCGGCTTCAACTCCGAGCAGTTCACGCCGGTGCGCTCCAACGCCTCCGTCTTCCCCAAGTCGATGGACAAGCCGCAGACCGCGCTCAGCTCGATCGGTCAGTTCGAGACCGCCGCGACCCCGCTGCAGATGGCCATGGTCGCCTCCGCCGTCGCCAACAACGGCACGCTGATGAAGCCGTACATGGTCGACAAGCTGCAGGCCCCGGGCCTGGACGTCATCTCGCAGACCGAGCCCGAGAAGATGAGCGAGCCGCTCTCCGAGGAGAACGCCCAGATCCTCCAGTCGATGATGGAGACGGTCGTCGAGAAGGGCACGGGTACCCGGGCGCAGATCCCCGGCGCCACCGTCGGCGGCAAGACCGGTACCGCCCAGCACGGTGTCGACAACAGCGAGAACCCGTACGCCTGGTTCATCTCGTACGCCAAGACCAGTGACGGCAGCTCCCCGGTCGCCGTCGCCGTGGTCGTGGAGGACGAGAGCGCCAACCGGGACGACATCTCGGGTGGTGGCCTCGCCGCCCCCATCGCGAGGAGCGTGATGAAGGCAGTACTCGACAGTAAGAAGTGAACCCCGTCACGTCCCCTTCACATCGGTGCACGTTGCGATACCGGTCCTGTATCGGGTGACGGGCTTGGCCAGGTCACACAAGCCGATCCGGGTACGGTATGCCCGGACGGCACACCGCCGGACCACACATGCGTGCGGTCGGGACCGACGGAGAGGGCTGGTAGGTAGCTATGGAAGAGCCGCGTCGCCTCGGCGGCCGGTACGAGCTGGGCCACGTGCTCGGCCGTGGTGGCATGGCCGAGGTCCATCTCGCCCATGACACCCGGCTCGGTCGCCAGGTGGCGGTGAAGACGCTGCGGGCCGACCTCGCACGTGATCCGTCGTTCCAGGCCCGGTTCCGCCGGGAGGCCCAGTCGGCCGCCTCGCTCAACCATCCCGCGATCGTCGCCGTGTACGACACGGGTGAGGACTACATCGAGGGCATCTCCATCCCGTACATCGTGATGGAGTACGTCGACGGGTCCACGCTGCGCGAGCTGCTGCACTCGGGCCGCAAGCTGCTGCCCGAGCGCACCCTGGAGATGACCATCGGCATCCTCCAGGCCCTCGAGTACTCCCACCGCGCGGGCATCGTCCACCGAGACATCAAGCCGGCGAACGTCATGCTGACGCGCAACGGCCAGGTCAAGGTCATGGACTTCGGCATCGCCCGCGCCATGGGCGACTCCGGCATGACGATGACCCAGACCGCGGCCGTCATCGGCACCGCCCAGTACCTCTCCCCGGAGCAGGCCAAGGGCGAACAGGTCGACGCGCGCTCGGACCTCTACTCGACGGGCTGTCTGCTCTACGAGCTGCTGACGGTCCGCCCGCCGTTCATCGGGGACTCCCCGGTCGCGGTGGCGTACCAGCACGTACGCGAGGAGCCGCAGCCGCCGAGCGTCTTCGACCCCGAGATCACGCCCGAGATGGACGCCATCGTCCTGAAGGCGCTCACCAAGGACCCGGACTACCGCTACCAGTCCGCCGACGAGATGCGCGCCGACATCGAGGCCTGCCTCGACGGCCAGCCGGTCGCGGCCACCGCCGCCATGGGCTCGGTCGGCTACGGCAGCTACCAGGACGACCAGGCCACCACCGCCCTGCGCTCCACGGACGCCCAGGCCACGTCCATGCTCCCCCCGATGAACCCGGACGACGGCGGCTACGGCTACGACGACCGCCCACCCCGACGCCGCCAGCAGAAGAAGTCGAACACCTCGACGATCCTGCTGGTCGTTGCGGGTGTGCTGGTGCTCATCGGCGCCATCCTGATCGGCAAGTGGGCGACCAGCGGCGACAACCCGGCCGACTCGAACGTGTCCGTACCGAGGTTCGTGGACGAGACCCAGGAAGACGCCAAGAAGCTGGCCACGAACTCCGACCTGGAGTTGGCGTTCGCCAAGGAGCCCTGCGAGGCCCAGAAGACGGGCAACATCTGCTCCCAGGACCCGAAGGAAGGCACGGAGGTCAAAAAGGGCACCACGGTCAATCTGGTGGTGTCCACCGGGGCGCCGAAGGTCGCGGTGCCGAGTGTCCTCGGCAAGAGCCTGGACGAAGCCAAGGCGTTGCTCCAGGGCGACGAGTACGAGTTCGACGTCAAGACGAAGACCCAGGTGTCCACGGAGGACCCGAACACCGTCCTGGCGCAGGACCTGAAGCTCGGCAAGGAAGTGGAGAAGGGGTCGACGATCACCCTCACCATCGCCAAGGCCGAGGAGAAGGCCACCGTCCCGGATGTCATCGGCCAGACGAGCTGTGAAGCCGCCCAGGCGCAGATGACGGCCAGCAACCTGGTCGGCATCTGCAGCGAGGTGGAGGTAACCGACCCGAACCAGCTCGGCAAGGTCTTCGAGACCACGCCGCAGGCCGGACAGCAGGCCGACAAGAACTCCACGGTTCAGATCAAGATCGGCAAGGCGCAGGCACAGAAGACGAAGGTCCCGGACGTCTTCAGGCGGACCGTGGCGGAGGCCAGGCAGATCCTGCAGGCACAGGGTTTCACCGACATCCGGATCGCGAACGGCAGCGACGGGAGCGACACCGCGTTTGTCGTCGACCAGGACCCGGATGCGGGCACAGAGGTCGACAACCCCGCCGGCACGACGATCACCCTGACGACCGCGAGTATCGGCGGCAACAACGGCGGGAACGGCAACGGCGGCATCTTCGGCGGCACGTCAGGCTGACGCCGCCTCCTCGTGAAAGGAGCCCCGGTGCCTGTGCAGATGGCGCCGGGGCTCCTTCACGTTCAGGAGATGCCTGTCACGGTTTACCTCCGGCCTTCTGTACGAGAGTCGACCGCATCTTGATACTTCCCCTCGTTGAGCGGGTGGGGTGGGGAATCGAAGCTCTGCCCTGTGACGAAACGTCGCGCTAACTCAGCTCCTTGGGCGGAGTACGGGCACTGTCCACCTCGTCCACGCGCTCCAACTCGCCCCAGACCACATACCGATACCGGGACGTGTAGACGGGCGTGCAGGTCGTCAGGGTGATGTACTTGCCCGCCTTCTTCTTGCCCGATTCCTTGGGGACGGAGCCGAGCACCTCGACGTTGTACTTCGAGGTCTCCGGGAGGATGCCGTAGACCTTGTAGACGTACCACTTGTCCTTGGTCTCGAAGACGATCGGGTCGCCCTTTTTGATCTTGTCGATGTTGTGGAACTTGGCGCCGTGGCCGTCGCGGTGGGCGGCGAGCGTGAAGTTGCCGTTCTTGCCCGTCGTCGGCAGTGACGCCTTGACGGGGTCGGTGTAGTAGCCGGCGACACCGTCGTTGAGGATCTTCGTCGACGTGCCCTTCTCCACGAGGACCTCGCCGTCGTGCATCGCCGGGACGTGCAGGAAGCCGATGCCGGCCTTGGTGTCCAGGGCGCCGGGGCCGCTGTCGTCCAGCGCCCAGTTGTCGCGGACCTTGTCGCCCTGCTTGTCCGCCTCGCGATCCGCGACGACGTTCGTCCACCACAACGAGTAGACGACGAACAGACCGAGCACCAGGCCCGCGGTGATGAGGAGTTCACCGAGAACGCTGACCGCCATCGCGATCCGGCCGGGTCCACGGCGTTTTAGTGCGGGCACTTCAGCGTCGGCGTCGGTGCGCTCGTCGTGGTCGGTCCTCGCTGCCACTGTGCATCTGCCCCGTCTGATCTGTCTCAGTTCGTCTCACGTACGCCCCGCCCTTGCCCGACGGTGCTCCCGCTCGCCTACTCGACGAGCGCGTCCGGCTTGCCCTTGCTGCGCGGGCGTTCCTCGACCATCTTGCCCCACACGATCATGCGGTACTTGCTGGTGAATTCAGGCGTACAGGTGGTCAGTGTGATGTAGCGGCCCGGTGCCGTGAAACCCGACCCCGGGGGGACCGCATTCAGCACACTCGTGTTCGACGGAGACGTCGCCGGCAGGATCGACGTCATCTTGTACACGAAGTAGTCGTCCTGGGTCTCGACCACGATCTCGTCGCCGGGCTTCAGCCGGTTGATGTACCGGAACGGCTCGCCGTGGGTGTTGCGATGCCCCGCGAGGCCGAAGTTGCCCGTCTTGGCGTCCGGCATCGCCGTCTTCAGGCTGCCCTCGGCGTAGTGGCCCACCATTCCGCGGTCGAGCACCTTCGTCTTGCTGATGCCCTCCGCGATCGGCGCGACCACATCCAGCTTCGGGATGTGCAGGATGGCGAACCCCTGCCCGGGCTCGAACGTCCCCGGACTCCGCTTGCCTTCCGCCCAGTCCTCCTGGAGGTGGTGCGTGGCGTTGCCGGCCTGCTGATGCGCCCGCACGTTCGACCACCACAACTGGTAGGTCACGAACAGCAGCATCAGGACGCCGGTGGTGATGAACACCTCACCGATCACCCGGCTCACGATGACGGCCGCGCCGGGCTTCTGCGCTCGCGCCGCACGCCGGGCCTCCATACGGCTCAGCGGCGCCTCAACGGGCTCCTCCGCCGACTCCTGGGAGTCCAGAGGCTCCTGGGGTCCCTGGGGCCCCTCGTGGAGCTCATGGGCGCCACCACGGCGCCCGTGACGCCGGGCCGCCTTGCGCCGCGCCGCACGGCCCCCCACGGCGGGTATGGGCTCGCTCGCGGCCAACCGCCGTGCTACGGAGACCTCCGAGGCCCGCAGCGCCACGGTCTCGTCGTCCAACCGCGGGACAGCTACGACAGGTTCGGCGACAGCTGGTTCAGCGACGACCGGTTTGTCGTACACGGGCACGGGCCGGGTCAGGGGTTCGTCGTATGCGGGCGCGGGGGGCGGGGCCGTCGGCTCCGCATACGGCTGCCGTACTTCCTCGTAGGCGCCCTGCGGTGTGCCCTGTGAGGCCCCCTGCCAGTTCCGCGGGTACGCCTCGGGTCCGTCCCCGGCGTACCGGTGCTGGCCGGACCAGTCCTGTTCGGACCAGACCTCGGGCCCGGTGGCGGGCGGCGCGGCGAAGGGCGGCGCGACGGAGGCCGACGGGGCCGCGTGCCGCCCTGCAGACCGTGCGTCCGGGAGGGGATCGGTAAGCGGGTCCGTGAGCGGGTCCGTGAGCTGTTCCACCGCGGCCTCGAACGCGCCGGGCGCCCCGTACGGCTGCTGCCCGTACGAGGACCCGTCCTTTCCGGCGTCACCGTAGGCGGCGCCGGACTCGCGCTCGGGGCGCAGCGCGGTCACGCCGTGGCCCTGCCCACCACCGGGGCGAGCCCCGCCGACCTCGCCACGGCCACCTTGTCGCCGCACTCCGCCAGCCAGTTGGCGAGCATCCGGTGGCCGTGCTCGGTCAGCACCGACTCGGGGTGGAACTGCACGCCCTCGACCGGGAGTTCACGGTGCCTCAGCCCCATGATGATCCCGTCGTGCGTGCGGGCCGTGACCTCCAGCTCGGCCGGCACGGTCTCGGGCTCGGCCGCCAGCGAGTGGTAGCGCGTCGCCGTGAAGGGCGACGGAAGTCCCGCGAAGACGCCCTTCCCCCCGTGCTCGACGAGCGAGGTCTTGCCGTGCAGCAGCTCGGGCGCCCGATCCACGACACCGCCGTACGCCACCTGCATCGACTGCATGCCGAGACAGACGCCGAAGACGGGAACGCCGGTCGCGGCGCAGTGCCGGACCATGTCGACGCAGACTCCGGCCTGTTCGGGGGCTCCGGGGCCCGGCGACAGGAGTACTCCGTCGAAGCCGTCCTGAGCGTGTGCCGTCGACACCTCGTCGTTGCGCAGCACCTCGCACTCGGCGCCCAGCTGGTACAGGTACTGGACCAGGTTGAAGACGAAGCTGTCGTAGTTGTCGACGACGAGAATCCGCGTGCTCACTGGTCGTCCACCGTCACATCGTTGAAGGGAAGGAGCGGTTCGGCCCACGGGAAGACGTACTGGAACAGCACGTAGACCACTCCGAGGACGAGCAGGAGTGAGATCAGCGCCTTCACCCATGCGTTCCCCGGCAAATGCCGCCAGATGAAGCCGTACATGCCGTCCCTTCCGTCGCACCACGGCACCAGAGCCACGCTCCACATCACCGGACTCACGCCGTACGGGACCAGACTAACGGCGTAGAGCCCCGGGTTTTCCAGCCTCTACGGGCTGTGTGGCATCAAGGTGTGCCCAGACGATCAGCCGATGACTATGTCCCCACTCCGGGTCGCACGTGGTCAGCGTGAGATAGCGGCCCGAAGCTGTGTACCCGGACTTACGCGGTACAGGATCGATCACCTCAATGTCCGTGGGAACTGTTTTGTAGGGGCCTTTGTCGATCCGATACGTGAACCAGGTCGTCCCGTCCGTCAGCACCACCGCGTCGCCACGGCGCAGCTTGGGAAAGTCCTTGAAGGGGTCGCCGTACGTACGACGGTGACCCGCGACCGCGAAGTTCCCCGTCTGTCCGAGCTGGGCCGTCCCCCGGTAATGGCCGAGACCTTTCTTGAGGACGCCCGTACCGGTGCCTTCGAGCACGGGCTTGTTCCACGTGAAACCAAGACGCGGGATGTACATGACCGCGAAGGGCTTGCCATACGCGTAGGGGGCGGGCGCCTTCGGACTCGTGGGCGCCTCGGGGCTCTTGTCGGCCGGGCTGGTCGGGGCCGTGGGCGCCTTGGACTCCTGTGCGACCGAGCCCTTGGACCACTGTTTCTGGAGTTCGTCGATCTGGTGGTTCATCTCGCTGTCGGCCTTCACGCCCGTCCAGAACAGCACGTAGACGACGAAGAGCACGATCAGGGCGCCGATGGTGATGCACAGTTCGCTCAACGTCCTGACGACCACTCGCACCCACACAGGACCCCCCAGCGGCAGCGGCTTCGGCTACTCCACAGGTTTTGCGTAGTGGAGATCCACTGTGCCCGAGTAGCCGGGCAGAGTCACTGGCCCGTCCTCCTCGACTTTCCAGCCGAGCCCGTAGACGTTGACGTACACCATGTAGTTCTGGATCGCCGTGGATTCGGCAAGGGCCGTCTGGAGCTTCTGCGGGTCACCGATCGCGGTGATCTTGTACGGGGGGGAGTAGACCCGGCCCTGGAGGATCAGGGTGTTGCCGACGCAGCGCACGGCGCTCGTGGAGATCAGCCGCTGGTCCATCACCTTGATGCCCTGGGCGCCGCCTTGCCACAGGGCGTTCACCACGGCCTGCAGGTCCTGCTGGTGGATGACCAGGTAGTCGGGCTGCGGCTCGGGATAGCCGGGGAGCTTGGCCGTGGCGTTCGGCGGGGCGTCGTTGAGGGTGACCGTGACGGCCTCGCCCTTGAGTTTCTGGGTGCCCGCGTTCTTCTCCAGCGCGGCGAGCTTGGCGTCCTCGGCCTTGCTGCTGCCGTTCTCCCGCCCGGCGAGCGCGTCCACGTCGTCGCGCAGGGTGCCGTTGGACTCGTCGAGCGACGCGTTCTTGTGGCTGCGCTCCTGGATCAGGTCGGAGAGCTTCAGCAAGGAGGCGTCCGTGCGGATATTGGTGCCCTTGGCCGTGTTGAAGCTGGTGAAGAAAATAAGTCCGGCGAGGGCGAAGACGGCCGCGGTGAGCACGCGCACGGGCCGGAATCGGCGCGTATCGGCAGGACTGGAACCCGTCCCTGGGGAGTCGGCAGAATTGCTCAACGTACCCTTATCTCCTTAGACGCCGCGGAAGCACTACGCTAACTGACGCCCGGGGGAGCGCTCAGTGTCCCCTTGTACGCTGCCCCGGAGCCCGCCCCAGTTCCCTGCGCGGCCACGCAGCGCATCGACAGGAGAGACCCTCGTGCCGAAGTCACGTATCCGCAAGAAGGCCGACTACACGCCGCCCCCGGCGAAGCAGGCGACCAATATCAAGCTGACCAGCAACAGCTGGGTCGCACCGGCCATGCTGGCGATGTTCCTCATCGGCCTCGCCTGGATCGTTGTCTTCTACGTGACGGACGGCTCGCTGCCGATCGACGCGCTCGACAACTGGAACATCGTGGTCGGCTTCGGGTTCATCGCGGCGGGATTCGGCGTCTCGACGCAGTGGAAGTAGCTCTGCCCACGGCTATCCCCTGAGTTATCCACAGCCGTTGTCCACAGGTGGAAAAGAAAGACGATCTGTGGATAACCCATCCGGCATTGACGCCGGTGTGACTGACCTACCGGTATCCGGAAGCGTGTTCGCCCCCTGCCTGACCTGGGAAAACTCAGGTCAGCGCCAGGGGGCACAGCTGTTCCCGCACAGCGTGCACAAGATCCACCACGATCTGTGGACAACATCGGTCGCTCAGTGGACAACGCCGGTTGCTCAGGTGAGCTGAACGGTCCTGACCAGTGTGGCGATGACCACTGCGGCCAGGACCAGGGCACACACCCCGTACTGGATCAGGGCACGCCGCTCGCGGGGTGCGTGGACCATCGCATAGCCCATGACGACACCGCCGACGAGGCCACCGATGTGGGCCTGCCAGGCGATGTTGAATCCAGGGCTGAAGGTGAAGACCAGGTTGATCGCGAGCAGGGCGATGACGGGGCGCATGTCGTAGTTGAGCCGGCGCATCAGGACGGCGGTCGCGCCGAAGAGGCCGAAGATCGCGCCGGAGGCGCCGAGCGACGGCTGGTTCGGGGCGGCGAGGAGGTAGCTGAGCGCGCTGCCCGCGAGGCCCGAGACGACGTACAGGGCGATATAGCGGGCGCGGCCGAGCGCCGCTTCCAGCGGGCCGCCGATCCACCACAGGCTGAGCATGTTGAACATGATGTGGATATAGCTGCCGTGCAGGAACATCGCCGTCAGCAGCCGGTACCACTGGCCCTCCGCGACGCCCTCGATCGGGCCGTAGGCAGAGAAGGCCGCCTGGCCGATGAGCTCGAAGCGGTCGGTGAATCTGTCGCCCACCGACAACTGGACCAGGAAGAAGGCGAGGTTGATCCCGATCAGGACCTTGGTGACGAGTCGGGGGTCCGCCGTGATGGTGCCGCCGGCGAGGGTGCGCGGCTGGGAGGCCGTCGGTGAGTGCCCCGTGCCGGAGCCGTTGCGGACGCACTCGGGGCACTGGAAGCCGACGGAGGCGCTGACCATGCACTCGGGGCAGATCGGGCGCTCGCAACGGGTGCAGCGGATGCCGGTCTCGCGGTCCGGGTGCCGGTAGCAGGTGGGCAGGCTCTGGGCGTCCTGCGGTCCCTGGTCCCGCGGGCCCTGCGGGCTGCCTGGCGCCTGGTCCATGGGGGTCCCCTCAATCCGTCGTACACAATGCTCCGCCCCGCCCATCCTTACGGATGAGCGGGGCGTTTGGTTCCCTGCGGGAGCGATCGAAGCCGATGGCGCGCCCGCATGAGCCCCTCGAGACTCAGGCCCTTCGAAACTCAGGCCTCGCGCGGCTCAACCCCTGCGGGTCTCAGCCCTCGCGCGGCTCAACCCCTGCGGGTCTCAGCCCTTGCGGGTCTCGACGACGACCGACTCGATGACGACGTCCTTGACCGGGCGGTCGGTGCGCGGGTTGGTCTGGGCGTCGGCGATCGCGTCCACGACCTTCTGGCTGGCCTCGTCGGTGACCTCGCCGAAGATGGTGTGCTTACGCGTCAGCCAGGCCGTCGGGGAGACGGTGATGAAGAACTGCGAGCCGTTGGTGCCCGGGCCCGCGTTGGCCATGGCCAGCAGGTACGGCTTGTCGAAGGCGAGCTCCGGGTGGAATTCGTCCTCGAACTGGTAGCCGGGGCCGCCGGTACCGTTGCCCAGGGGGTCACCGCCCTGGATCATGAATCCGCTGATAACCCGGTGGAAGACCGTGCCGTCGTAGAGCTTGTCCGTGGACTTCTCACCCGTGCTGGGGTTGCTCCACTCACGCTCGCCCGTGGCGAGCTCCACGAAGTTCCGGACCGTCTTGGGCGCATGGTTCGGCAGGAGCCGGATTTCGATGTCGCCTTGGTTGGTCTTCAGGGTGGCGTAAAGCTGCTCAGCCACGATCTGCCTTCCGTTGCCTTCTTTTGACCCCCCGATCCTCGCACGTACCGGGTCACCCGTCGCCCGACCACCACCTCCGGGCGAACAACCGGGCGTCACGCTTGCGGAAATCCGGTCGAGTCCTCCCCGGAGCGGGGCGCGAGGCGACGATCCGTGGCATTGTCGACGACAAGCGCCCGTTGCCCCGTATGCCCCATCTCGCATGCCTCGCGGTCCCGCGGGGGGCATGATCTCGAAAAGGGTGGAAAGGTGAACTGTGCCTTTGTTGGGGTACCCGAACGCCCACGTACGCCACCGAGGAGGAGGAAAACCCGTGACCCGCATTGACAGCGTGCGCGCCGCGACCGGTTCGGCGAAGGACAGCGTGCTGCACGCCGCGGAAGTGGTGGCGCCGTACGCCGACACAGCCAAGGACCGGGCCTCGCACTACGCGAACGAAGCACGCGTACGGCTCGCGCCCAAGATGTCGCTGGCCGCCGATCAGGCCCGCGTCCAATACGACGCCCACCTCGCGCCGCGCCTCGAACAGGCCCGTACGCATGTACCGCCGAAGGTGGACCTGGCTGCCCATACGGCTGCCGTCCGTACCCGACAGGCGGCTCATCAAGCCGCCGACTACACCAAGCCGAGGATCGAGCAGGCGGTGGCCGCCGCTCAGCCCGTACGCGAAGAGGCCGCGGCGCGCGGGGTGGCCGCACTGGCCGCGCTCCGCGGACAGGTCTCGCCGAAGGAGATCCAGAAGCTGGTCCGCAAGCACGAGCGGCGGGCGAAGGCCGGCCGGCTCGCCAAGGGGCTGGCGATCCTGGGAATTCTGGCGGGCGGCGCCTTCGTCGCCTGGAAGTGGTGGGACAAGCAGGCCAACCCCGACTGGCTGGTCGAACCGCCCGCGGCGACAGAGGTGCCCGAGACGGGCCGCCTGACGTCGGTCGACGGCACAGGCCAGTCCGAGCTGGACCCCGAGGTCCAGGCCAAGCAGGCACAGGAGGAAGCGGCAGATCGCGACGACCGCCGCCCCTGAACCTGGACATCAACACCGCCGTGGGGCGGGAGACCCGAGGCCCGTGCCCGGACGCTCCACCGTCCCCGCTCCCTCCTCCGTGCCCAGTCCCTCCTCCGTGTCGGGGCGCTCC
>NZ_JBEZLR010000100.1:0-36677 GCF_040652275.1 Streptomyces sp. NPDC048275 | reverse complement strand
CATGGTTGTCTGCTCCTCGGATCTGTCGCGGTCCCCGGGTGGGCTCCGCGTCGCCTTCCTTCTGACACAGAGCCTGCGCCCACCCGGTTTCACGGCGCCCTCACCGCGCTTTCAGCGGACAAGCGGACAACGAGAGTCGATTGAACGCGGGTTGAGAACCCGTCACTGAACCCCGATCCCGAAGGCTCAGAGACGGCCGGCAGTGGTGCGGGATGGAGTCCTGCGGCAACAAGATCAAGGCAGCCGCGTACCGCGCCCGCAAGAAGACCGCGCCCGCGGTGGCCCACTGGCCGCGAGACCGTCAGGTCCGTGCCGGTCGGTCTAAGGTGCCGTCGGCTCGCTCGCCGTCGCGCGGAGGTGCTCGATGCCGGTGTCGAGCGCCGCCTTGAGGTGGGTCGAGTCGCCCGTGGAGATCATGATGGCCACGCCTCCCTGAATGCCCGCCAGCAGCGCGGCGGCCGTCCGGTCCACATCGAGGGACGGCGACACCAGCCCGTTCGCCTGGAGGGCGTGCATGCCACGGGCGAGCTGCTGCTGCCATTGGCGCATCAGCTCCGTCACGACCGCCCGTGCGCCGGGGTGGGACCGCCCGACCTGCAGGAACAGCGCCCCCAAGGGGCAGTGGTCGCCCTGGCGTTCATAGCGTTCCACCACCACGTTCCGCCACTGCTGCCAGGATTCCCACGAACCCAGACGCCCCAGGTGCGGCTGCTGGTCCTCCAGGACGCGGTCCGCCTCGAATCGGGCCACCGCCAGCAGCAGCTCGTCCTTGCCGTCGGGGAAGTAGTGGAAGAGCTGGCTCTTGCTCGTGCCGGTGCGGCTGCGGATGTCGTCGAGCGTCGTGAAGGCGACGCCCTGCTCGCGCAGCACCTCGGCAGCCCCCTCGACGATACGAGCCCGTGTGGCGCGGCCCTTCGCGGTCGGTGCGTCCGGCATGTGTCCTCCTCTCCTCCTCCCGCCTCACCGTACCGCCATTCTGGACTTGCTGGTCCATTTTCTGCGACGCACAGTGGTCCGCACACTGCGACACAAGGGAGATCGCGTCATGAGTGGACGACTGCGGAACAAGACGGCGTTGGTCACGGGGTCGACCAGCAACATCGGGCAGGCGATCGCCGAAGGCTTCGCTGCCGAGGGGGCCCACGTGATCGTGTCCGGGCGCAATCGGGAACGAGGGGCACAGGTCGTCGAAGGGATCCGTGCGTCCGGCGGGCGGGCCGACTTCCTGGAGGCAGACCTCGACGGCAGCGCGGAGGCTTCCCGGGACCTGGCCGATCGGGCTCGTGAGACCTTGGGCGGGCGGATCGACATCCTGGTGAACAACGCCGGCATCTACCCGGCCCCCGGCACCACCGACACCGACGAGAAGACGTTCGACAGGGTCTACGGGGTGAACGTGAAGGCGCCCTTCTTCCTCACCGCTGCCGTCGTCCCGGCCATGGCGGAGTCCGGCGGCGGGGTGATCATCAACCTCGGTTCGTGGATCGCGCGCCTGGGCGTTCCGCTCGGCGCGCTCTACAGCTCCACCAAGGGAGCCATGGAGACGCTCACGCGGGCGTGGGCCGCGGAGTTCGGTCCGATGGGCGTGCGGGTGAACGCCGTCTCGCCGGGCGTGATCCTGCCCCCGGCCCCGGAAGGCGGCGAGCCCCATCCGGGCGAGATCATGATGAAGGGCACCCCGGCCGGCGACGTCGGCACGCCGGACGCCATCGCGCATGCCGTGGTCTGGCTGGCCAGTGACGAAGCGGCCTTCGTGCACGGAACCGTGGTGGACGTCGACGGCGGCAGGACAGGGGTCGCGGTCATCGCCGCGTAGCGTCGCCGCGACCAGCCGGTCGGTGCCTTCCGCCGCGTCGTCCAACGCTGTTTCGACGGTCTCGATCAGGGATGCGTACTCGGCGTCGAGCACGGCGGATCGCAGGTCGGCCTCCGAAGGGAAGCGCCGGTAGACCGCCGATGGAGCGCCCCCCATGGCTGTCGGGTGGCCGCCGGGACGACGGCGGCCACCAGGTCGATCGGGTCGGCCCACCTCAGGCAGGGACGCCCACGCCTTGCCGCTCCGCCTCGGCGAGGCGCGCCGAGCGCGTCCGGGTGCCGAAGACGGCCAGGGCCACCGCGCCGAGCCGCAGCGCCGCCGAGGCGCTCACCCGCCTGCTGGTCCTCCGCGCGACCGCCCTCGTCCCCGGCAACGCCGTCGGTACCCAGTTCCTCGACGTCGGCAGCCTGATCGGTGCGGGCAGCATCGCCCTGCACCCCGGGGCGGCTGCGGCGTACCGCTCGCTGCACGGCTGAGTCACCGGGCGGCGTGCCACGCACGACTTCGCCGACACCTGCAGCCGTCCCGGAACAAGAGGACATCGGACATGAATGCGCCGCTTGGTGGGAAGCTCCGGAAAGTGCGGTGATCTGACGTCCTGTTGGTGGTCGTCCGAGGAGAGGGCTTTGTCCGTATGAGCCAACCGGAGTTGTCGGGCGTGGTGTTGGCGGCCGCGGCAGGCGTGTATGTCGTGCTGGTCGTGCTGTGGAGGGTCCGTGACCGTGCCGACCGGGCCGGGGCCGCCCGCCTGGACGGGGTGGCGATCGATCCGTACCACGCGGTCGCCACGGCCGGCCAACCCGGTCATGCCGACCGGGCGGCAGCGGCCGAACTGCTGCTGGCCGGGCTGGTGCAGGTGGACGAGGAAGGGAAGTTGTCGATCACCGACGGGGGCCGCGAGCCGGCCGGCGAGACACCGTTGCACCCCGTCCCGGCCGCGCTGCTGACCACCCTCCGGCGCCACGCGGAACCGGTCGCGCTGCACCTCCTGCACTCGGACGGCGCGCACGGCAGGCTGCGCGACGCGTTCCTGCGGGCCGAGGACGCGAAGTTCCCGCGCTGGTCCGCCCGTAGCAAGGACGCGCTGCACACCTCGGCCGTCCTGACCGCCGTACTGCTCGGCCTCTGGTTCGCCGTCCAGCTCGTGTTCCTCCGGGACTTCACCGCGTCCGGCGCCGGGGGTGTGGTCATCGCCGTCTTCTTGTGCTTTCTGCTGTGGGTGATGCTCGCTGTGCTGCTGGGCGGGGCGGCGCTGTGGTGGTGGCCCGGCCGGCACGACCACTTCCGGGATCACTGCAAGCACCTGCCGCCGCATCCGGCCGGCCTCGCCCTCGACCCCGTGCGGGCCGAACGGCTGAGCCAGGGCACCAGTGACCCGAGGTGGCAGCGGGAGGCCGAGGAGACGTGGGTGGACAGCGGGGGTGCTTTCTGATGCCGGGTCGGGCAAGTGAGGGGGCGGGGGCCGTGTCATGAGCGGTGGGATGAGATGGATCATCGCCGGCTGGCTGCTGGGGTTCGCCGGGTTCAACGTGGCCCTGGGGGTGGCCTGGTGGAGGCGTACGCGCGCGGAGCGGCAGTTCGTGCGGGGCACACGGAGGTCGGACGTGGACCCGATCCAGGCGGGGTGGTGGCTCGGCGCCTCGTGGAAGGGCGCGTCGCCCCAGCGGGAGAGGTACGCCGCCGAGGTGGCCGTACGACTGCTCGTCCTGGCCGGTCACGCCCAGGTCGACGAGACCGGTCAGATCACCCTGGCGCCGGGACGGCACAGCGCTCCGGCGGATCCCGCCCTCGCGGCCCTCGCGGTCGGCCTGCGCCGCGGCGAGGGCGTCACCGTCCACGAACTCCTCACCGAGCCGCGCTTCACACCGTTCCGCACGGCCCTGGAACCGCGCCGTGCTCCCCTGCGCCGGTGCTTCGGCGCCTACCGCGTCCCCGCGCTGCTCGCCGCCCTCGTGGTGTCGTTCGGGATGTCCATGAACGCCATGCTCCTGCGCAACGGGGTCCCGGGCCTGTCCGACCAGGACCCCGGATGGTGGACGCTTCTGTGGGTGGCGCCATGGGCCGCCCTGTCCCTCCTCGCGGCGGCTTGGCCGCCCGAAGCGTCCCGCCCCTGGCCCCTGTTCACCCGCCGCTGCCGCGCCGCGGTCGCGCGGGCGCTGGCCGACGAGAGCCCGGAGACCGGCTTCAGGGTCTCCAGGGGGGCGTTTCCCCCGCCCGGCCGGCGGACGTCCGCTGCCGGGGCGGATCGGCGCCGTACGGGAGGTGAGCACCCCGTCGACCGCGCCGGCGAGACGGCAGACGTGGATGTGGATGCGGATGTGGATGTGGTCCGCGGCGGTGGTGACGGCGGTGGCTTCGAGGGAGGTGACTGACGCGGGCCGGTCTCCGGGGCGTCGGCCCTTTCGGGGACCGCGTCCTGCGTATGGCGGCGAGTTGCCCGGGCGCGAGGAGAGTCGGGTCCTGGTAGTGGCGGGCGGAGTCGTGCCAGGCGTACTCGGCGATGCCGCGGGCGTGGAGGGCGAAGACGTCCCGGATCGGCTCGCCGCAGTCGCACGAAGGGCGGGTGGACGCCGTGGCGTCCACCCGCCGGTGGCTCTCAGGCCCGCCCTACTCGCCGGTGCGGTAGGTGGCGATCTCGGTCAGCGTCGGGGTGTACTGCTCCGTCGCGATCTTCCCGGTGAGCGCCACCCGGAGCCGGGAGGTCGTGACGCTGCCGAAGCCGGTCACGGTGAGGTCATGGCCGATGCCGGTGTCGCGGCTCGCGAAGGTCACCCACGCGCCGGTTCCGGCGTCCCACCGTTGTAGCGCGAACGACCGCACCCGCGGGTTGGTGCCCGCGTCGGTGTACTCGTCCAGGTAGACCTCGTCGAAGGTGGTGTCCGCGCCGAAGCCGATGTCGAGCGTGATCGGGTAGGCCGCGTCGTCGGCCGCGGCCCAGCGGGTCGTGAGGTCGCCGTCGGTCAGCTTGGCCGCGGTGAGCGTCCCGTTCGCCCCGGAGTGGGTCGAGCTCGCGGTGACCGGTTTGCCGAGCGCGAGGTTGACCCGGTTGTCCGCCTCCTCCTCGATGGGGTCGTCGTCGACGGGGTGGGGGACCTTCGGGCCGATGCGGCTCTCGGCGATGCCGATGTCCGGTGCGGCGCCGTAGTAGAGATGCGTGCCGAGGAAGTCCTCGGTGCCCAGGTGCGGGTTGTACCGGCCGGCGTCGATGAGGGGGGAGTCCGTACGGAGTGCGAAGTGCGCCGCGGCCTCCCGGATCCGGTTCACCCCCACCCCGGTGACGTAGTCGGCCGGGTCGCCGACGAACCGGGGATCGGCCCGGGTCCCCTTCGGGTCGGCCGGTTCCTGGGTGGAGTGGGTGCCGCCCGCCTCGTAGTAGTCGTTGTTCGAGAACACGGCCTGCCGCAGGGCGCCGGTTCTGCGATACCAGGGCGTCTCGGTCGTCCTCGAGGTGTTGTAGAAGATGTTGTTCAGGAAGTAGACGCGGCTGAGGAACGTCTCGTCGTGGACGTAGTCGAGGTCCGCGCCGTCGTAGACGAAGGTGTTGTTCGTGAAATAGGTCGGCGAGTAGTTCGTCGACAGCATGTTCTTCACGAGTACGCCGTTGTCGTTGACGCTCAGGTTGTAGCGGGCCACCGAATTGGAGCTGTTGCCCATGTAGGCCATCCAGCCCGCCGCGTTGTCGTGCGAGTAGTTGAACTGGTACGTGACGTTGAAGTTCGTGTACTCCAGGTCCCAGGGGGTGCCGTCGTACTCGTTGTTCGGGCCGCCGTAGACCTCGTTGTACTGCATGACCGAGTCGGCGCCGGCCCACAGGTACAGCCCGCAGGACACCGCGTCGTAGCGCTTCAGATAGCCGTTCACCTCGTTGTACTCGACCGTCATGTTCTTGGTGTTGGCGAGCTGGATCGCACCCTGGCCGATGCTCTCGGCGTAGTTGTGGCCGATATAGACGTCACGGCTGTACAGGTCGCGGGTGCGCACCCACAGCTGCTCCCAGCCCTCGTGCCACTTCCCGTTCTCGTCGTACTGGCCGGCGTCGGCGCCGTCGGCCGCGAACCAGTTGAACGCGAACTGGACGGCGTGCAGTTCGACGTTCTCGAAGGTGTTGTTCTCGATCCGGACGTCCTTGAAGTGGTGGCCGCCGGTGCCGTAGTCCTTGTAGCTCTTGCTGCCGAAGACCTGGAAGTCGACGGCGCCGTAGTGGATTTTCTGCCAGCTGCTCGGGCCGTCGAGGTGGTGGACGAACACGTCCGATATGCGGAAGTGGTCCATGGCGCTGTCCTCGCCGGCCTTCAGGAGGTCGGCGTTGATCGACACCATGATTCCGTCGCGGACGTAGGACCCTGTGGTGATGTCGGTCGCGAAGTCGTTGTCGTTGGACAGCTCGACGTTGTTGATCTCCCAGTACTGCTGGTTGCGCAGCACGATGGCGCCGGTCAGGCCCACGGTGGCGGGGTTCTTCGTGCCGTCCGCGTTGAACGGGCTCGGCACCTGGCCGTTCGCCGCGATGTACGGCCGGCCGGCGCTCGGGTCGCCGTACGCCGAGATGGTGATCGGCCGGCCCGCGCTGCCCGAGCCCTTCGGCCACAGCTGCTGGTCCTGCCAGTGCTCCCCGGCCTGGAGCAGGATGCGGTCGCCGGGGGCGAACGTCGTCGCGTTGGCCTTGGCCAGGGTGCGCCAGGCGGTCGCCGGGGAGGTCCCGGCCGCGCTGTCGCGGCCCTGCGTGGCGTCGATGAAGTAGTCCTTGCCGCCGGTCGTGTTCGGCGTGTCGCCCGGCCAGCTCGGCAGGACGGCGGTGCGGGAGGGGCTCGGCGTCGCGGCGGCGTGCGCGGCGGGGACGAGCGATCCCACGAGCAGCGCGGCGAGCAGGGCGGTGAACAAGGCCCTGAGGGCCGTGCGGAGCGTCCGTGCCGAGAGCCGCGGGCGCGTCGGCGGCGCCTCGTCGTCGGGGGGTGGTCCGGTGTCGAAAGGTCTCATTGGTGCACGTCCTCTGCGTTGATGGCGTCCACCGCCGCGGTGTCGACATCGATGTCGCTGGCGTCTACCCGGCGCTGGAGGAACTGGGTGAACTTCTCGTCGACGAGCGACTGCCGGATCCGCTGGGAGTAGTCCGCGAACGCCTTGTCCTCGTCGACCTTCTTGCTGTCGAGCTGGTAGTAGGTGATCTGGCCGGTGCCCGTGACGGGGGCGGAGATCCGGCCCGGTGCGAGCTTGCCGAGCACCGCCATGAGGTCCTGGTCGTGGGCGTTCAGCGAGGTGGCGCCGCCGCCGTCGTAGGTGCCGGTCGTGAGCCTGGCGCCGGGTTCCCCGGCGGCGACGGCCGCGAGGCGCCCGGCGTCGGTCACCCGCCGCTGGAGGCGGGCGGTGTAGTCCGTGGCGGCGCCTGCGGGCACCGGCACGACCAACTGCGCGTACCTGTACGTGGTCGCGCTGGCGCTCCAGGCGTCCCGGTCGGTGTCGAACGCGCGCCGGACGTCGGCGTCGGTGACCCGGAGCGGGGCGTCAGCACCCTTGCTGAGCCGCTTCTTCAGGCTTGTGGTGAGCTCGGTGAGCCGGTGTGTGTAGTACTCCTCGGGGGAGAACTCCGCGAGGCCGTAGACGGTCCGGCCGGCGGCGATGGCCTGGGCACGGGACTCGTTCTCCCGGGCCAGCCCGGCGAGGAAGTCCGCGTGGTCCACGGAGTCGACGAGCCCCTGCTCCTGAGCGAGGACGAGGGTGGTCGTGTCCCGCCGGATCTCGTCGAGCGCACGGGTCTGAAGCCGCTGGAGCGCGGTCCTGTCGCCGGCCTTCGCGTTCCAGTCGATCGTGCCGCGCAGGTCGTCCTTGTCGCGCAGCTCGTTCTGCACGGTCGGCGCGAGCCGCCGCATGTGGAAGAGCAGTTCGTCGCGGGTCACGGGGTGCCCGTCGACGGAGGCGACCTCGCCGGTCCCGCCGCCGCGGTGGCCGAGCGTCGACACCGCGGTGACCACCAGCGCGGCGAGGGCGAGGCACACGCCGGTGAACACGGCGACGGCCCGGCGCGACGGCCTGCGCGTGGTCACCGGCCCGCGGGAGGAGGGACGTGGCTTGCGCGGGGTGCCCGGCTTGCGTGAGGTGGCCGCCTTGCGCGGGGCGTTCGGCCCCCGCGAGGCGCCCTGCCTGGGCAAGGTGCCTTTCACGAGGCCGCCCCGATCGCGGCCACGCGTGCCACGACGGGCGTGTCCCGCGCCTGCGGCACCTCGACCGACACGGCGTCGACCTCGGCCGGCGGGAACGTCAGGACGCGCTGGTGGCCCACCGCGTTCGCCTCTGCGAGCGTCGTCCACCGGCCGTCCCGCCGGCCCCGGACGACGACGTGCTCGATGCGCTGCCCCCGCGTGATGTCCTCGCCCACGACGACCGCCTCGACCGGGCGGGGCCGTGCGAACGCGAGTGTCACACCGGGCAGCGGGTCCGTGTCGTCCGGCCGCCACGGCGTGCGCCCGCCGCCGGGCCAGGCGGTCGCGATGTCGCCCGGAGCACCGGACGAGACCGTCACGGACGTCGCCTCGATCCGCCGCGCCCGGAAGTCCTCGATGCGCCGCCCCAGCTGCTCCAGCACGGCCACGTCGGTGTCCCGTACGAGCCCGTCCCGGGCCGGCGGAACATTGAGCAGGAAGCAGGAGTTGCCGCCGACGGCGCGCAGATAGACGGTGAACAGCTCGTCCACGGAACGGACTTCGGCGTCCTCGGCCGGATGGTGGAACCAGCCCGGCCGGATCGAGGTGTTGACCTCGGCCGGATACCAGACCAGGTCGTCCTCGTGCCCGGCCAGCGCCGCGCGGCTGCCGAGGTCGCGCTCGTCGCTGCGCACGAGCCGGGCGAAGGCGCCGTCGTCCGCCTGCTGCGAGCGGCTCGCGATCCGCTCGGCGTCCTGAAGGGCGCGCGGTACGACGCTCCACTCGTCGGGGCGGGTGTCCCCGGCCTCGTTGCCGCACCAGCGGACGTCGGGCCCGCACACGCTGATGACCGCGCCCGGCTGCAGCTCGCGTACGACCGCGTAGTACCGGTCCCAGTCGTAGACCTGGCGCTTGCCGTTCGGACCCTCGCCGTTCGCGCCGTCCAGCCACACCGAGAACACCGGCCCGTACCGGGTGAGCAGTTCGGTGAGCTGGGCGACGTAGAAGTCGTCGTACGAGGTCCCGGAACCGTAGGACGCCTCGGTGCGGTCCCAGGGGGAGAGGTAGATCCCGAAGCGGAGGCCGTGCCGGCGGGCCGCGTCGGCGACCTCCGCGACCACGTCCCCCCGGCCGCCCCGCCACGGCGACGAGGCGACCGAGTACGTCGTGACGTCGCTCGGCCACAGACAGAACCCGTCGTGGTGCTTGCAGGTGAGGATCACCCCGGTCATCCCGGCGCTCTTGAGTGCCGTGACCCACTGGTCGGCGTCGAGCCCGGCCGGATCGAAGGCGGCCGGGTCGTCGTGTCCCTCGCCCCACTCCCGGTCCGTCATGGTGTTCATGCCGAAGTGGATGAACCCGTAGAACTCCATTTCCTGCCAGGCGAGTTGACGTTCGCTGGGCCGGACCTCGGCCAGTGCCCGGCCGGATGTCGCGGGCGCGGTCACCGGAACCGCCGGTTGTACGAGGCGAGCAGGGCCAGCAGCCCGGCCAGCGCGCCGAGCATGACCAGGAGGCTTCCCCACCCGACCGTCGTGCGCGCGATGACGACGAGCGTGACACAGGCCGCCGCGACGAGCGTGCGGGCGGTGACGAGCAGCGCCGTACGCGTCGATTCCTTCATGTCGGTCATGAACGGTTCTCCTTCCACTGACTGACTGACTGCTGATGCCGCGGAGGGCCGGTCAGCCCTTCACTCCGCCGGATGCCATGCCCTCGATGAGCCGGCGCTGGATGAGCGCGTAGACGATGAGGACGGGAACGATGACGATGACCATGCCGGCGTAGAGACGCCCGTAGTCGGCCGCCGCCTTCTGCGCGGTGAACAGGTTGAGCAGGCCGACCTGCAGCGTCTTGCCCTCGCCGGGGAGCAGGGTGAGCGCGATGATGAAGTCGTTCCAGTAGGCCAGGAAGTTGAACAGGATCACGGTGGTGACCGCCGGACGCGCCATCGGAAGCATGACCTGGGTCATGATCCGGAAGCGGGACGCCCCGTCCAGCGCGGCGGCCTCCTCGTACTCGACCGGAATCGACCGGAAGTACGCGGTGAGCAGATAGATGGTGAACGGGATCGACGTGGCCGCGTAGACGAGCGCCAGGACCGCGGGGTTGTCGATGAAGAACCCGCCGGGAAGGACGTCGATGAGCGAACGGTCCCAGTCGACGAGCATGAGGAAGATCGGTACGACGATGTAGTTGACGTTGACGAAGAGTCCGGCCAGGAGGGCGAGTTCGACGAGGCGGCGACCGCGGAACTCGTACCGGGCGATGACGTAGGCCGCCGGCACGGAGACCGCCAGAACGAACACCAGTCCGAGCGCTGTGACGAGCACCGAGGTCAGGAAGTACTGGCCCATGTGGGCGGTGACGAACGCGTCGACGTAGTTGGCGGAGTGCAGGCTCTTCGGCAGCGTCCAGGGGCTGCCGAAGAACTCGCTCTTCTGTTTGAGCGAAGCGAGCAGCACCCAGGCGACCGGCACCGCGATGGCGAGCGCGAGGGCGACGACCAGGGCGTAGGTGAGCGCGCGGCCGATGCGGGGGCGGGAGGAGGAGTTGATCGTGGTCATGGTGTCCGTCCTCAGAACTGGAGGGGCTCGCGCCGCGTCGCCCGGCTCACCAGGAGCGACACGAGGAACGAGAACGCGAAGATGACGACACCGATGGCCATGCCGTAGCCGTACGACGAGTTCGTGTACGCCTGCTTGTACATGTAGCTCAGCAGGACCTCGGAGGAGCCGTCGGGCCCGCCGCCCGTCATCGCGCGCACGAGGACGAAGCTGAGGTTGACGGCGCTCATGATGAAGAACGTCAGCGTGGTGCCGAGGCTCTGCCAGATGAGCGGCAGGGTGATGGCGAAGAACTGCCGGACGGGGGACGCGCCGTCGAGCGCGCTCGCCTCGTAGAGCTCCTCCGGGATGCTCGCCATGCTCGACATGTAGAGGACCATGTAGTAGCCCAGCGACTGCCAGACCATCGCGATCGCGACGGAGTAGAGCACGACCTTCTGGTTGCCGAGCCAGACCTGTTGCAGGCCGTCCAGCGACAGCAGCCGGAGCGAGCTGTTGAGCAGACCGTTCTCCTGGTCGTACACGGCGGAGAAGATCGCCGCGATCACCACCACCGAGAGCACGTTCGGGATGTAGAGGACGAACCGGTACAGGTTTCGCCTGCGCAGCTTCTGCCGGGTCATGACCGCGGCGAGGAACAGGCCCATGCCCATCGTCACGACGGTCACCACGACCAGGAGCGCGACCGTGTTCTGGAACGCGCGCACGAACTGCTTGTCGTCGAGGAGATGGCGGAAGTTGTCGAGCCCCACGAAGCGCATGTCCGGGGAGAACCCGCTCCAGCTGTAGAGCGACATCCGGAACACGTTCATGGTCGGGACGACCATGAACACCGCGAAGAGCACCAACGCGGGAAGCAGACAGGCGAGCACGAAGCCGGCGTTGCCGCGCCGGCGGGCCGGGGCACGGGCGCCGCGCCGGGAACTCCCGGCGGACGGCGCCGGTTTGGATGTGCGGTTCGTCGATCCTGGGGGTGGGCTGGAGAGGGTCGTCACCGTGCTGGTCCTTGGGTCGTACGAAGCAGACATGGGTGAGCGGAGAGGTCCAGGTCCTGTCGTCACCTTCCCGTCGTCCGCCGCGAGGCAGGCGGGAAGGTGACGACAGGGCCGGCGGGTCTTGCCGGTCCCGCGGGCCCCGGAGGCGCCGCCGGTGGCGGCCCGGGCGTGACGGGCCGGGCGTGACGGGCCGCCATCCGACCGACGTACCGTCAGCCGCCCGCCTCGCGCAGCTTCTCGCTGGCCTCGTTCAGCGCGGCCTGCCATGTGGCCTCGGTGGTGTCGCCGCTGATGATGCTGTTGGCGGTGTCGAAGAGCGTGGCCTTGATGTCGACGCCCTCGACGGGTGACGTGCTCGCGAACCCGCCGACGAGCGCGGCGACCGACGGGTCCTCGTACACCTTGTAGAACTCGGCGTTCTCCTTGGACAGGCTGCTCGCGATGCCGTCGATCGGCTGGATCGCGTTCGACTTGGCGAAGGTCTTCGCCGCTGCGTCGGAGTACAGGTAGGCGATGAAGTCCTTCGCCGCGTCCTTGTGCTCGGCGGCGCTGGGGACCCAGACCGACTCGACCGACGTCGTGATGTAGCGCTTGCTGCCCGCGGTGACCGCCGGCAGCGGCGTCAGCCCCCACTGGAAGCCCTTCGCCCGTGGAGCGTCCGCCATCTCGCCGACGATCCAGGTGCCGTTCGGCATGAACAGCGCCTTGTTGTCGAGGACGGACTGCTGGTTCTTGGTGAAGTCCTGCTCGTTGGCGTATCCGACGGTGGCCGGCGCGGCGTAGTCCAGCAGCCGGGTGGTGATGTCGAGGGCCTTCCGGGCGTTCGCCGTCTTCCAGACGGCCTTCTTGTACGTCATGACGTCGGTGTAGAACTGTTCCCCGCCTACGTCGGCGAGGAGCGCGAAGAAGAACGAGTCGAGGTACCCGGCGGTCGGATAGGTGAACAGGGAGACGCCCTGCGCCTTGGCCTTGTCGCCGAGCGCGAACATCTCGTCCCAGGTGCCCGGGACCTTCCACCCCTTCTCGTTGAACAGGCCCTGGTTGTAGAAGAGGCCGGTCGGGGCGTAGTACATCGGCATGAGGTACGTCTGATCAGTGCCGTACGGGTTGGTGTTGAGGTTGCCGACGATGCCCTCGGTGAGCTTGTCCCCGACGGTTTTGGTCTCGCCGGGGACCTTCGCCTTGAGGACCGGGGTGAGGTCCTCCAGGGCCTTGTCCTTGATGAGGGTCTCGGTGAGGGCGGCCTTGCGGCCCTGGCCGAGCACCACGACGTCGGGGTACCTGCCCGCCTTCATGCTCGGGGTGATCTCGTCCTCGATGCTCTTCGAGCTCTGCAACTGGACATCGATGTCGGGGTGTGAGGCCTCGTACGCCTTGATGACCTGCGCGTACATGTCCCGGCCGTAGCCGCCTTCGAGGGCGGCGACCTTGAGGGTCGTTCTGCCGGAGTCCGAGCCGCTTCCGCCGGCCGAGCAGCCGGCGAGCAGTCCGAGCGCCGTGACCACGGCGCCCGTGAGGACGTGCGATCTCCTCATTGGGGGTCCTTCCCGTGGACAGTCGCCCACCTGGCTGCGAGAGATAGAGAACAAGTCCGGGGCCGCCCTCGTCGGAGGCCGCACCACCGTGACGTCGCGCCACCGCGCCCGAGATCTGGATCACATGACGATCCGCGCTTGTTACGATGGCATCGATAACATGAAGGCATACGGTGGCACTGATTCACCTGAAGGCGCAAGGGGCCCACAAGGGGCAGTTCAGGGAACCGCCGACCCGTCGCTCAGTGGGAGCGCGGCGGTGCCGTGGAGGCGCGTACCGACAGTGACGCCGTGACGACGGATTCGTCGACATCGGCGTCGTCGCCCCGCAGGAGCAGGGCGACGGCCGCCGCGCCGTAGCGGTAGAAGTCCTGCCGCACGGTCGTCAGCGGCGGAGCGCTGTAGGCCGCCAGGGCGATGTCGTCGACGCTCACGATGGACACGTCGTCGGGCACCGACCGGCCGCGCTCGCGCAGGGCGCGGATCACGCCGAAGGCCATCTCGTCGCTGGCGACGAAGACCGCGGTCACCTCCGGGATCATCGCGATGATCTGCCCCTGCCGGTATCCCGAGTCGGGCGACCAGTCGCCCTCCAGGAGCGGCGGCGCCTCGATCCCGACCGCGGCCAGGCACTCCTGCCAGCCCTGCCGCCGCTGGCGCGCCTCGATCCACTCGTCCGGCCCGGAGATGTGCCAGACCTGGCGGTGCCCCAGGTCGAGCAGGTGCTGCGTGGCGACCCGGCCCGCCTCCTGCTGGTCGATCCCGAGCACCCGGGCGCCCGCCGTCCGCGAGCCGTCGAGGGTGACGGTCGGGATGTCGCGGGTGATGTCCTCGATCTTCCGCGTCACGGAGATGAGCGGTACGGCGATGACGAAGCCGTCGACGCCCTGGTCGGCGAGTTTGGCCAGGGCTCCCTCCATCATTCCGGTGTCGAGCGCGGCGATGGTCGCGATGTTCACCGCGTACCCGGCCTCGCCGGCGGCGGCCTCGACTCCGGCGGTCACCGCCGAGCGCGAGTAGTACCCGCCGGACGCCAGCAGCACGAGCCCGATGGTGTGGCTGCGTCCCGACGAAAGCGCCCTGGCGGCGCTGTTGAACCGGTAGCCGACCTGTTCCACGGCGGCGAGCACACGCCTCTTGGTCTCGGGGTCGACGTTCGGCGAGCCGCGCAGCGCGCGCGAGACGGTCTGCGCCGACACCCCGGCGGTCCGGGCCACGTCGGCCATGCTCGGCTGCCTGGGCCTCGCGGTGCCCTCGGTCATGGCGCTCCTCTCCCGCGGTCGGCGCGCCTGTTCGTCGCGGCCGTCCACAGATCCTATCGACCTTGTTACATATGGCATCGATAACATAGACTCGCAATCGTGACTGAGCCGCCCACGACATCCATCTCCCCGGCCCACACCACGACCGACGCGGCGGCCGTCGCCGCCGGCGCGCTCACCTGGCGCGGCGGCCGCGTGTACCGGCACGGCGTCCCCCATCGCATCCTGTCCGGCGCGCTGCACTACTTCCGTGTCCACCCCGACCTCTGGCGGGACCGGATCCGCCGGCTCGCCGACCTCGGACTCAACACCGTCGACACGTATGTGGCATGGAATTTCCATCAGCCCCGCGAGAACGAGGCGCCACGCTTCGACGGCTGGCGGGACGTCGAGCGGTTCATCCGCACGGTGGGTGAGGAGGGCCTCGACGTCATCGTCCGACCCGGCCCGTACATCTGCGCGGAGTGGTCCAACGGCGGTCTGCCGAGCTGGCTCACCGGCCGGGACGTCGCGGTCCGCAGCTCGGATCCGGCGTTCACCTCCGCCGTCGGCCACTGGTTCGACGAGCTGGTCCCGCGCATCGCCGCGCTCCAGACAGCCGAGGGCGGGCCGGTCGTGGCGGTGCAGGTGGAGAACGAGTTCGGCAGCTTCGGAGACGACCACGCCTACCTGCGCTGGAACCGCCAGGCCCTGTCCGCCCGGGGCATCCGGGAGCTGCTGTTCACCGCAGACGGCCCCACCGATCTCATGCTGGACGGCGGCACGCTGCCCGGGACGCTCACGGCCGTCACCCTGGGCTCCAAGCCCGAGGCCGCCCGCCGGCTCCTCGCGGCACGGCGACCGGACGAACCCTTCGTGGTCGCCGAGTTCTGGAACGGCTGGTTCGACCACTGGGGCAAGCCGCACCACGTCCGCGGAGTGGAGAGCGCGGTCGGCACACTGCGCGGCATCATCGCCGACGGCGGCAGCGTGAGCGTCTACATGGCCCACGGCGGCACCAACTTCGGGCTGTGGGCGGGCGCCAACGAGCACGAGGGTCGGCTGGAGTCCGTCGTGACGAGCTACGACTCCGACGCGCCGATCGCCGAGGACGGCACGCTCACCGCCAAGTTCTTCGCCGTACGCGAGGCCCTGGGCGCGAGCGGCCCCCTCCGGTCACCCGCCCGCCTGCCCACGCTCCCCCCGGCACAGGTCCCCCTCGTCCACCGCGCCGACCTGCTCGCCGGCCTCGGCGCCGTCCCGGCCCCGACCTGGACCGCCCCGCGCCCCGCCTCGTTCGAACAACTCGGGCTCGACGCGGGAATGGTCCTGCACACCGCGCGCCCGCGCATCCCGGCGGGTGAGCACCGACTGACCCTCACCGACGTACGCGACCGTGCCCTGGTCTTCGCCGACGGCACCCTCCTCGGCACCGCCGACCCCGACTCCCCGGAACTCCCCATCCGCGGAACCGGCGACGTCGTACGCCTGGAGATCCTGGTGGAAAACCTCGGCCGGGTGAACTACGGCCCGGGCATCGGCCGGCACAAGGGCCTGCTCGGTCCCGTCCTCATCGACCGGCGCACCGTGCAGGGCTGGGACAGCACACCGGTCGCGCTGCAGGAGTGGACCTCCGCGGAGCTGGCCGACGCGGTCGCCGTCGGCCCCCCGATCACGCACGCCGGTTTCGCCGTCGCTTCGCTGCACGTCGACACGCCCGCGGACACCTTCCTCGCGCTGCCGGGATCGAGCCGCGGCCTCGTCTGGGTCAACGGCTTCCTGCTCGGCCGCTACTGGGAGATCGGACCGCAGACCACTCTGTACTGCCCGGCACCGCTCCTGCGCGCGGGCGAGAACACCGTGACGGTCCTCGAACTGGAACGGCTCGGCGGAATCCTGGAGTTGCGGGACCGCCCCGAGCTGGGACCGCCGGAGGAGTACGTCGAGGAGTTCGGCTGACCGGGTCGGCGTACAGCACGCGCCGATGGCGCCGACGCAACGCCCGCCACATCCATGTGCACTACAGGACCGCAAAGAGGCCCAGGTCGATGACCTGGGCCTCGAGCATGCAGCAGGTGGCGAGCTGGAACCCGGACTGAGATCTCTCCGTCTCCGTAGGCACAACTCCTTCCGCCGGAAGGTGACGAGCGAAACAAAACCTGACCTTTAACCAATATCGGCTAAATCGAGTAAAAAAATTGAGACATATAAAACCGCAGGTCTTTTCGCGAATAAGCCGCAGAATCGGGTTCTCCGTATGGCGTCAACCACGGGCGAGACTCTGGGCCGTGGCGGGTGTGGCGACCCTCGGATTCCTCATCATGCTGGAGATCGCCGCACGTCGCTACGGCCTGCCCGGGCCGATCACCTGCCAGGTGCGCGAGGTGATCTTCCCCCCTAAATCGGGTGGTCTGCTGTACGCCAGCATGGCGTTGATGCTGGTGGTGTTCACCTGGCCGCAACGGTTCATCGCGATCGGCGCCGCGATCGGCATCGACCTCGCCTTCCTGGCGGTCCGGTGGGCGGCCGACATTCGGGTGACCGAGGGGCACCCCTTCGGCAACGGGGCGCTCTGGGTGACTCTCGGCTGCGCGGTCGTCGCCGTCACGCGCCGCACCGGCCGCGAACGCGTTCTGCTGCTCAAGGGCGCCGCGCTGGGCCTGCTGCTGATGACCGGCCGCAAGACCGGAGACACCTGGCTGCTCATCACCTCGGAAACCCGCCCGACGGTGCTCGACCAGTACGTGGCGACCGCCGATCACGCGCTGGGCGACCCGTCATGGCTGGTGGGCCGGATCGTCACCGCCAGCGGCCCGATCGGCTTCAATGCCCTCGACTTCGTCTACGGCCAGCTCCCGGTCGCCGCGGTCCTCGTCGCGCTCTACCAACTGCGCAACGTGGCGGCCGAGCGCCGCTTCCCGGTCCATCACCTGGTGCGCACGTTTCTGGCGATAGGCCTCCTCGGGCCGGCCTTCTACATGATCTTCCCGGTGGTCGGCCCGATCTTCGCCTACGGCAACGGCACCGAGCACTGGGCGGACGTCAGCCTGTGGGCGGAGGCGCACTCCACCGCGCAGTGGGCGGTGGCCGATGTGTGGCCGCACACGCTGCCGCCGCTCAACACCCCGCACTCCATGCCGTTTGACGACATCACCCCACGGAACTGCATGCCCAGCCTGCACACGGCATGGGCCGTCGCTATCTTCATCCATACCCGGAAGGCCCCGAAGGCGCTGCGCTACGCAGGAACCTTCTGGCTGATCGCCACGCTCGCCGCGACGCTGGGATTCGGCTACCACTACGGCGCGGATCTCATTGCCGGCGTGGTGTTCACGCTCACGATCGAGGCAGCTCTGCGCACGCACGACCGCGGCTGGGACCGATCAGGGATCCAACTGGTCGCTTACGGCGCCGCGGTCTTCGTCGCGCTCCTGGTGTCGTATCGCTGGCTGCCGTTGGAGATGGCCGACCATCCGTGGGCCTACGGACCACTTCTCCTGCTGGCGATGACCTCAGTGATCTACGGCTACGTACGGACCACCAAGCTGTGGGAAGCGACGGCCGCACCGGCACGGCAACCGGAATCCCACCCCGAACCAGTGTGAATCACGCTGGGACAACAAAGAACCCCCCAGGTCCCTGACCTGGGGGCTTTGTGTGGAGCGGGTGACGAGAGGTGACGAGAATCGAACTCGCACGCTCAGCTCGGGATCCGAGGCGGTGGCGGCCCGCTTCAAGGCGCAGAGGCCGGCCACCGGCTCGCCGTGGGGGTGTGGCTCAGTGGTCGTCGCGGATGGTGGTCGCGATGCCGTTGCTGATCACGACCTCGGCGCTGAAGCCCTTCTTGGCGGCCGTCTGCAGTTCGTCCTCGGTGCACTGCATCTCGCCGTCTTCACCCGAGCAGATGTCGTCGTATCCGAGGATGGTGGTGTCCTCGGCGGTGAAGAACTGCTGCTCGGTGCCCTTCATGTCGGAGACCGTGTACTTGCCCGGCGCGAGGTAGGAGACGTTGCCGAACCAGGTTCCGTTGACGCCCTTGCCCTCGTTGATGCCCTCGACGACGGTCTCGCGGGAGCCGGAGCCGGAGCCGGAGCCGGAGCCGGAGCCGGAGCCGGAGCCGGAGCCGGAGCCGGACGACGAGCCGGAGTCGGACGACGAGCCGGAGTCCGAACCCGAGCCGGAGGACCCGGACCCCGCCTCGGACCCGGAGTTCTGCTGGGCGGCACGCCGCTCGGTCACCAGGCTCGCGATGCCGTTCTTCATCTCCACGTCGGCATTCACGGCACCCTTCTTGGTTGCCGCCTCCAACTGGTCCAGCGTGCAGGGCGCGTCCACCTTGGACCCCGCCTCGCCGCATATCGTGCCGACGCCGTAGACCTCGGTGTCCTCCGCGACCAGGAACTGCTGGTCGTCCTTGCCCGGCACGGACACGATGTACTTGCCCGGGGCGAGATAGGTGACCTTGCCGTTCTCGAACGAACCGCTGACGCCCTTGGAGCTCTTGGAGTCCGACGCCTTCTCCGCGACCGCCGCCGCGCCCGTTCCGCTCTTGTCGGACGAGCTGTCGTCGGTGCCGTTCTGGCACGCCGTCATCAGCAGTCCGGCGGTGATCGCGGCGGCGGTGACAACGGCCTTGCGCAGGTGGCGGTTCATCACGGGAGGTTCCTTCCGAGGAGGGGAGTAGCGGGGAGCCGACGGCGTTTCCGCCGGTTGCCCGCTCTGTGCTGAGTATGAGGAGCCCCAGAGCCCGCAGGTCACGCCCGTCGTCCCTTCAGGACACCGCCGTGGCACAGCCGTGACACAGCAACACACAGGCTGTGGACGGCAGTTCGTCGACGCGCCGCCTTTCACCACGCGGACATGTGTGCACGCCCGACCAGCCCGCCGAGGCCGCCCGCCGGCACGAAACAAAGAACCCCCCAGGTCCCTGACCTGGGGGCTCGTGTGGAGCGGGTGACGAGAACCGAACTCGCATTCTCAGCCTGGGAAGCGACGGCGCTTCGTTGTCTCTTGGAACGCCGGGATCGACCAGAGCCGGGGCTCAGCGCACCGGGAAGCCGAAGGAGTAGCCCTGCTCCTTGAGCTGGGGGAGGATTCGGCGCAGGGCCTCGACGGTCTGGGAGCGATCGCCTCCCGCGTCGTGGAAGAGAAGTGTCGGCCCGTTGGGCAGCTCCCGCTCGACGGTGGCGACGATCGCGTCCGTGCCCGGCCCCTCGAAGTCCTTGGTGTCCACGTTCCAGCCCAGCGGGCGCATGCCGCGCGAGGCGGCGAGCGTGCGGCTGTACGGGGTGAAGGCCCCGCCGGGCGCCCGGTAGTACATCGGCCGTACGCCCCCGGACGCCTCGGTGATCATGCGTTCGGCGTCGAGTATCTGCTGCGACTGGTAGGCCTGGGACTTCTTGTCCATGGTGGTGTCGTGCGACACGGAGTGGTCGCACAGCCGGTGCCCGGCCGCGACCACCTTCTTCACGAGGTCCGGGTGGGCCTGCGCCTGCGTCCCCACCATGCAGAACGTGGCCTTCACCCCGTACTCCCGCAGCACGTCGAGCACTTGAGGGGTCCACACGGGGTCAGGGCCGTCGTCGATGGTGAGGTTGACGCCGCGCGCCCCCTTGTCCGAGGCGTGCGCGATGGTCACCGCGACGGGCTTGACGTCACTGCCCGGCGTGGCCGACGCGGTCGCCTTCGGAGACGAGCCGCCCACGGCACCGGCCTGCGCGGTCCACATCGAGGCACCGGAGGCGAGCAACGTCACCCCGAGCGCCGCGCCGAGCACCTTGCCGTACCAGCCCCGCCCGCCGCCGTGCCGCGCCATGTCCGCCCCGCTTTCCCGCAGTTCCTCGCCCATTCCTTGGTCACCTCGCGACCATCTGACAGGACGAGGAGCGGCGGCCACGGGATGCGTCCGTTACCGATCAAGGACAATCCCGGGGGAGTTCCCGGACAACTGAGCGAGCAGCGGGCGGAACCGGGCCGCTCGGCCCGATCCCGCCTTCCCCGGCACGGGCGCGCGCCCCCCGTGGTGGCCCGTCGGAGCCGACGTTCCTCAGCCGAGCGGAGTCTGGCTCCTTGATCGTCCCGAGATGTCGAACACGCGACATGTCTGGCGCACGTGGCTTTCCGGCGCCCTCACTTGATGACTCACGGCGCACGATTTCCAAGTCTGTTGGTGGGGTGCTGAGGGTCGTCCAGAGGTGTTCACCTGCGTTCATGCCCGTGCGGGTGGCGACACGGCCATCGCGTCCGACCCTCCCTGAACGACGGTGAACGTGGCTGAATGAGACGGAAACTGAGACGGTGCCGGCGTGGCCAGGCGTTCACTCTTCCCCAGGTGTCGCTCCGCCTTCCTGCGCGTCGTCCGCCAGCGCGCCGAGGTCGACGGTGTCCCCGGCCGACGGGGTCTCGACGGTCACCGGCTCGTTGACGCCGAGGAAGGTGATGGTCAGGTCAAGCGGTTCGCCGTCGGTGCCGTCCCGCATGTCGTCGGTCTTGCCCCGCATGCGGAACTGCTTGGCGCGGTCGTCGTCGTCGATCCACAGGTCCATGGTGAGTGTGTCGTCGACGCCCAGCGCATAGAACTGGTCAAGGCTCTCGATCTGGCGCTCCCGAGTCGCCTTGTCTGCTGCAGCGTCACGGGCGGCCGACAAGCCGCTACCGGTGACCGTTCCTCTGTAGTGAGTGGTCCTGGTGCCGTCGATCCTCTCTGTCCCGATCTTCCGCAGGTCCTTGGAGCCGGTCAGGATCGTGGACTGCACGGCCGGGCTCCCCTCGATCTGGCGCGGCAGTACGCCGTAGGAGTTGTTGTCCGCCACGCCACGGCCCCATACGGCCGGGTCGGCTCTGAACCAGCTCCTGCCGTCCAACTTCTTGGAGGCGACCGCACTTCCGCCGACGTACATCACCTCATCGACGAACCGGATCTCCAGCCGGCCGTCCCGGCCCTGGTCGACCGCGGTCATCTTCATACTCATGGCCAGCGGTTCCGTGCTCATGGATGCCTCGGCCTCCATACGGCCCTTCTCCGGCATGGTCCCGGTGATCCGATAGTGGAGCGACGCGATGTCCTCGGATTTCTTCGCCGCCTCCGCCACGGCCGCCGCGGGCGTCACCTTGGGCGGGTCCTCATTCGCGGAATCACTCTCGGCGCCCCCTCCGCAGGCAACCGTTCCCCCCGTGAGCAGCACGACGGCGAACGCCGCGCTCGTCATTTTGCGCGGTAAGGAACCACGCGCTGAAATCCTCATAATCCCGCCGAAATCAGATGGCCGACCTATGTCAAGGTTGCGAGCGTATCCCGGGGTTGTCCGGTGATCCGCTGGATTCTTGCGAGGCATGCGCGACGGACCGCACATGCCTGACTGCACGAGCTTCTGCGGCCGCACTGAGTGGTTGGACTCTTAGCTTGGGAAGCTGCGATCATTTGGGGCCGGTGGGGCCGGTGGGGGCGCTGGCCTGGGCGAACGGTTGAAGGACGGCCTCGTAGGGCTCGGTTGCTTTCACCGTGGTTCCCCGCTGTTCCCCGCTCGATCTGGTGCGCTTGTGGTGCGCGTCGTCGTCCAGCACTCGGCGCCGGCTATCGCTTCTGTGATCTGTAGCGCTTCATCAGCGCGGTGATCCGCGCTTGGTCCGCCTGACCATTGAGTTCGGCCAGGAGATCGTCAGGGCACAACTCGTAGAGGTCGCCCCACCATCGGCGTCCTCGGTCGTTCCAGATTCGGTAGCCGCCTGGCACACCCCTGGCAACGTAGCGTCTCCTGCTCATCGTCCCCCTGCTCCCGGCACAACTCGTGCCGTCATCGAACCTCGTCCCCGGCGCAGACGATACGCAGGCTGGAGCCGACCGGCGAGGCAGTACAAAGAACCCCCGGGTCATCGACCTCGGGGTTTCACATGGAGCGGGTGGCGAGAATCGAACTCGCACTCTCAGCTTGGGAAGCGACGGCGCTTGCGCGGGCTCTAGTGCTCTGACCTGCGTAGATACCTTGCCTCTGAGGTGGTGTGAGGGCCGGATCGCACTGCTGAGGACCGTGGTTGTCTGCGCTTACGGGCACGCCGTGGGCGCGACGCCGGAGTAGGCGGTCCAGGAGTGGCCGGAGGACCTGCCCCCCCGTCACGAGACGTGCATGAACGGTCCCCCGAGCCGCCGGTGCCAATTTGAACGATCAAACTATTGAGATCAATTGTGTGATGAGTAGGCTTCCCCTGACATGGCGCGGACCTTATTTCGGACCAGTCCGCCATCGCTAGCATGGCGGGGACTTCCGTGACATTTCACGCGCAAGCGGCAAAACAGCAGACAAGCCAAGAAGCGGAACGGCGGCAAGGCGGCCAGGAGACGGTTCCGACGCGCGGGTTGTCGGTGCGTACGACCCTGCTCATCCTGGCCCTGGTTCCCACCATCGCCCTGGCCACCCTGTGGGCGATGAACTCGGCTCAGCTCTACGGCAACTGGAAGAGCGTCCACGACCGCAACAACGCGGGCAAGCAGCTCGGGCAGCCGATCGTCACCGTCTTCTACCAGTTGCAGGCAGAGCGGCAACTGAGCGCGGCGGCACTCGCCGACCCCAAGGCCGGTCTGTCGAATCTGGCGAAGCAGCGTGAGCTCACCGACCGGTCCGTCCAGGCCTTCGAAGCACTCTCCGACTCCGTGCCGGCCGGTCTCACCAAGAGTTTCCAGCGGGTCGGTCGAAGTCTGGAGCGACTGCCCGAGTACCGGGACGCGGTGGACAAGCGGGACGCCACCCAGGAGCAGACGTTCGACAGCTACACCGGTGTCATCGCCTCGGACATGCAGTTGTTCGAGGACTTCACCAGCGTCGGCATCGGCGAGGTCACCGTCCTCACCAGGCCGGTGCTCGACGCGCAATGGGGCCAGGAGATGCTCTCGCGCGAGAGCGCGATCTTCACCGCCGGAACGGCGAGCGGTCGCTTCACCAGTGCGCAGCGCTTGCAACTCGCCGAGGTGATCGGCAGCCAGCAGCACATCTACGAGGACAAAGTCGTACCGCGGCTGCCCGGCAAGTACGCCAAGACGTATCAGGGCGTGCTGTCCGGCACGGCCTGGAAACAGAAGACCGGGATCGAGCAGACGGCCCTCAACGCCGAGAGCCTCGGGGGGGACGGCCGGACCCCGGTGTCCGCACAGCTCGGCAAGGAGTGGCAGCAGAGCTACGGTGCGATAACACCCCAGCTGTTGCAGGCCAGTGGCGCGTACTCCGGCTACCTCGTCAGCGCCACCGAGGACGAACTGAGCGCCATGATGACTGACCTGGTCGTCAACAGTGCCGTGGGCGCCGCGGCCGTACTGCTGGTGTTCCTGATCTCGATGCGGCTCACCGGCGTCCTGCGCCAACGCATCTCCGGGCTCCGCTCCGCGGCGCTGGAGCTGCAGACCAGGCTGCCCGACATGGTGGAGCGGCTGCGGCAGGGCGAGACGGTCGACACGGACGCCGAACTGCCCGAGATCCGTTACGGCAACGACGAACTGGGCATGCTCGGCCAGGCTCTCAACCAGGCCCGCGGCAGTGCCCTGGAGACAGCCGTGCGACAGGTCGAGCAGTACCGCGGCTTCGAGCGCCTGCTGCAGCGCATCGCCAGACGCACCCAGTTGCTGATCGGCATGCAGATGAAACGTCTCGGCGAGATGCAGCGGCAGCACGAGGACCCCGAGGTCCTGGAAGGACTCTTCGACGTCGACCACCTGGCCGCCCGACTGCGGCGCTACGAGGAGAACCTGGTCATCCTCGGTGGCGGTCAGCCCCAGCGGCGCTGGCGTAAACCCGTGCTGCTGCTGGACGTGCTGCGCTCCGCGCAGGGCGAGGTGCAGGACTACCGGCGCATCCGGATCGACACCGAGGACGAGATCTGGCTGTCCGAGCGCGCGGTCGGTCCCATGGTGCACGTACTGGCCGAACTGATGGAGAACGCGGTGTCGTTCTCCAAACCGCCGACTCCGGTGGAGGTGTCCGCGTCCCGGGTGGGCCGCGGCGTCGCGGTCGAGATCGAGGACCGCGGCATGGGCATGGACCCCGAGCAGTACGCCGAGGCCAACCGCCTGATGGCCGACCCGCCCCGCATGGACGTGATGTCCCGCGCCGACGACGCCCGCCTCGGCCTGTACGTCGTGGCGCGGCTGTCCGCCAACCTGGGGCTGAACGTGGAGCTGCGGCCCTCGTCCTTCGGCGGCACCCGGGTGGTCGTCCTGGTGCCGGCAGAGCTGATCTCCGACGGGAGGCCGCGCTCGGAGTCGCCGGACGGCGCTGTCCCGGCGCAACTCGCGATCATCGGCGCGCCCCGCTCCGAGCAGGACGGAGATCCCCGGGGTTCGCGGCCGGAGCCTCAGCCGCAACTCCCACCGCAACCGCGGCCCGGCGACCAGGAGGCGTCCACGCTCCCGGTCATCGGCCCCAGGACCGGACCGCCGGCCCGCGCCACCGCCGTGCCCCCCACGGCGAGTTCGGAGCCGCTGCCCCGCCGGGTACGGCAGGCCAGTCTGGCCGCCGAACTCCGTGAGCCTTCCTGTGTGTACGCTGAGGCGCCGCACGTGGAGACGTCGGAGACGGAGCCGTTGCCGCGCCGGATCGCGCCGCGCCGCTCCGGCGCCACCGTCGGCGCCTTCCAGCGCCAGTCCCGGATCGCCCGGCTCGGGCTCGACTCCGATCAACAGCCCACTCACCCCTCACCGGGCCACGACGGCGCCCGCAAGGAAGACACACGATGACTCTGCGAACCACTGCCACCAACTCCGACCTCGACTGGCTGCTCGACCGCTTGGTCGACCAGGTTCCGGGCACCAGGAACGCCATCGTGCTGTCCGACGACGGCCTGGTGGTCAGCCAGTCCAGCAGTATCGAGCGGGTCGACGCGGAACGCCTGGCCGCCATCGCCACCGGCCAGCAGAGCCTGGCCCGCGGAGTCGGCGACGTCTTCGGCGGCGGACCGGTCCACCAGGTCATCATCGAGCTCCGTGACCTCTGGCTCTTCGTCAGCTCCGCCGGCCGGGGCACGCACCTGGCGGTCGTCGCGGACCAGGAGGTGGACGCCGAGGTGATGTCCGTGGCGATGCACACCCTCGTTCAGCAGGTCGGGCAACGCCTGGGCACCGAGGCCCGTGTGGTGCGGGAGGACGCCGAGGGATCGGCGTCCCGTCGCTCCAGCGACGCCGAGAGTGGGGGAGGACGTGGGTGAGCCACTGGGCGGACGCGGAACCGGACGACGAGTACGCGGAACAGAGCTTCATCAGGCCGTACACGATCACCCAGGGGCGCACGACCTCGGCTCGGGACGACCTCACCCTCATCACCATGATCGCGACGGTTGTCACACCCGATGAGCAGCTCTCGTCCCGTGGCCTGCAACCCGAGCACAGGCTGATCCTCCAGCAGTGCCGCACCCCGGTGGCTCTCGCCGAGGTCGCCGCCGAGCTGAACCTGCCCGTGGCGGTGACGAAGATCCTTGTCTCCGACCTGATCGCGCTCGGCAGGGTGACGGCCCGGCCACCGCTGGCGGTCGCGGTGGGCCAGGGACTGGACATGACACTTCTTCAGGCGGTGAAAGATGGCCTACTCAGACTCTGACGACCAGGTCGGGACACGCGCGACGCACTCCACCGCGGCCCAGGCTCCGGCGGCGGTGAAGATACTCATCGCGGGCGGATTCGGCGTGGGCAAGACCACGATGGTCGGTGCCGTGAGCGAGGTCGTGCCCCTGAACACCGAGGAGCATCTGACGGTCGCGGGCGTCGGCGTGGACGACATCGACGGGGTGGACCAGAAGGCCACCACGACGGTGGCCCTGGACTTCGGCCGGATCACCGTGAACTCCCAACTCGTGCTGTACCTCTTCGGCACACCCGGCCAGGAACGCTTCTGGTTCATGTGGAACGACCTGGTGCACGGGGCGCTCGGCGCCGTCGTCCTCGTGGACACCCGGCGGCTGACGAGCAGTTTCGCGTCGATCGACTTCTTCGAGAGCCGTGGCATCCCGTTCGTCGTCGGCGTCAACTGCTTCGACGGACGCCAGGACCGCACTGAGCCCGAGGTCCGGGAGGCACTCGACCTCGACCCGCACACCCCCGTCGTCATGGGCGACCTCCGGCAGCGCCTGGCAAGCCGCAACCTGTTGCTGGCCCTGATCGAGCTTCTGATGTCCGGCCGGGCGCCGCTCTCGAGTCACCCGGCCGCCGTGCTGCCGGGCACGATCAGCACCGTGTGACTCTCAAGGTTCGATCTCTCCTTCATTGCTCGCCGCCGGCTTCCGGGGGGTTCGGGCTCTGCAGGGAATGGTTGCATCCCCTGCCTGTCCGGGGGCGGAGACTCGTCCGGGACCTGACCGACGGTCGGGCTTCGTCGATGCTCGGGATCCGATTCCTCGTGCACGGCTATGGGAAGTTTTGGGGTGCATCGTTACCCTCCGCCCATGATTCCCACGGTGGTTTGGGGCACAGGCAACGTCGGGCGCGCGGCCATCCGAGCTGTCGCGGCGCACCCGATGCTCAGCCTGGTGGCCGTGCTGGTGTCCAGTCCCGCCAAGGTCGGCAAGGACGCGGGCGAACTCAGCGGACTCGGGCGGCGCCTGGGGGTGACGGCGACGGACGATGTGGACGGGGTTCTCTCCGGAGCCCCCCGCGCGGTCGTGTACGCGGCGTCCGGTGACGTCCGCCTGGACGGTGCCCTCGATGACATCAACCGCGCGGTCCGCGCCGGCGCGGTGGTCGTCACACCGTCCCTGTACGGCATGTACGACTGTACGAACGCGCCTGACGAGATCCGCGACGTGCTGCTCGAGTCCGTCGAGGCCGGGGGCGGCTCGTTGTTCGTGTCGGGTGTGGACCCCGGTTGGGCCAACGACGTGCTCCCGCTGTTGGTCAGCGGGCTGGGGTCCGACATCGACGCCGTCCGCTGCCAGGAGATCTTCGACTACTCGACGTACGACCAGGAGGAAGCGGTTCGCCAGCTGATCGGTATGGGACATCCTCTGGACTATCAGCCGCTGATGCTCGCCGAAGGTATTCCGACGATGATCTGGGGCGGACAGCTGCGGATGATGGCACGGGCCCTGGGCGTCGAACTGGACCGCATCGAGGAGACCTTGGAACGCCGTCCCCTCGAAACGTCCGTCGTCACGGACACGATGGGGGAGTTCTCGGCCGGCACCCAGGGAGCGGTGCGTCTTGAGGTGCAGGGCGTGGTGGAGGGCGAGCCCTGCATCGTCATCGAGCATGTCACCCGCATTCACGCCACCTGTGCCCCGGACTGGCCGGCACCGCCTGACGGTGGGGCGGGCGCACATCGCGTGATCATCGAAGGGCGCCCCCGCATAGAGGTCACGGTGGAGGCCACGGACGAGGGAGAGAACAGAGCCGCCGGCGGCAACGCCACGGCGGCCGGCCGTCTGGTGAACGCCATCGACTGGCTCGTCGAGGCCGAACCGGGTCTCTTCGACGCACTCGACGTCCCGCTGCGCCCCGCGGTGGGCAGACTGGGAAAGAAGTGATCATGCAGATCGACATCCCCGAGGGCGCCGAGCCCATCCCGTACGTCTGGGGCGACCTGGTGCCCAAGATCGGTCAGGCCGCCAGCGCCTTCTCCCTGTCCGTCTATCAGTACACGACCCTCGGACTGCGCGAGTTCGAGGCCGCCCGCCTGCGCATCGCGCAGATCAACGGGTGCCTGTTCTGCCTGGACTGGCGCACCGAACGCGACGGGGAGAAGGTCGAGGAGGGGTTCCTCGACGCGGTCACGCAGTGGCGGACCACGGGCACCTTCGACGAACGGACCCGACTCGCCGCCGAGTACGCGGAGCGCTACGCACTCGACCATCACCACCTGGACGATGAGTTCTGGGACCGGATGAAGGCGCACTACAGCCAGGCGGAGATCGTGGAGTTGACCATGAGCATCGGCTCATGGCTGGCGTTCGGCCGTCTCAATCATGTGCTGGGTCTCGACAGCGTCTGTGTGCTGCCTTCGGCACAGGGTGCATGAGGCATTTCGGGCTGCGGGCCGGGGCACATCCGCCACGGCCCACAGTTGTCCGCACGGCGCCCGGACGGGGCGCGGGAACGGTCAGAAGTCCTCGGCGATGATCTTCTCGATGTTGCGCTCGGCGAGCGCGGTGATGGTCACGAAGGGATTGACGGTGGTGTTGCCGGGGATCAGTGCACCATCCATCACATACAGGCCCGGGTGGCCGTGCAGGCGGCCGTAGTTGTCAGTGGCTTTGTTGAGGACCGCTCCACCGAGCGGGTGGTACGTGAGATGGTCGCCCCAGATCTTGTTGGCGCCGAAGAGGTCCGTGCGGTAGATGGTGCCCTCCGTGGCGTTGATCTTGTCGAAGATCGTTTTCGCCATGGTGATCGACGGCTGCTTCCACGCGGTCTGCCAGTCCAGTTCCACCTTCCCCGTCGACGCGTTCCACGTGAACCGGCCACGGTGGGGATTGTTGGTGATCGACAGATAGAACGACGCCCAGGTCTCGATGCCTGTCGGCAGCGGCGCCACCTCGGCGAACGCACCGCCCGCGGCCCAGTTGTCGATGCCCGCCGTCGGGATGGACGACTGGAGCGCTCCGGTCGGGTCCCACAGGTGGTTCGCCCGGCCGCACATGACGTTTCCGTTGTCGCCCCATCCCCTCCCGATCTCGTCGTTGAGGCCGGGCAGCGCGCCCGTCGCCTTCAGACCGACCAGCAGCTTGCTGGTGCCGACGCTTCCCGCGGCGAAGAACACCCGCCCGGCCAGTACGGTCTTGGTGGTGGTGACGGCTCCGCTCGTGTCGAGCTGCTCGATGGTCACGGAGTAGCCGCCGGTGGCGGGCGTCACCGCGGTGACCCTGTGCAGCGGTGAGATGCTGACCCGGCCGGTCGCGCGGGCTTGCGCGAGATAGGTCTTCGGCAGGGACTTCTTGCCGTGGTTGTTGCCGTACAGGATCTCGCCGGCCAGGGCCGACTTGGTCGCGGCTCCCGTGGCCTCCTGTTTCATGTAGTCCCAGTCGTAGACGGTGGGCACGAACATGAAGGGGAAACCGGACCGTCCTGCGTGTTTGCGACCGACGCGCGCGTACTGATAGCACTCCGTCGTCTCGAACCAGGCCGGGTCGATCGTGCTGGCGCCGAGGTTGCTGTTCGCCCGCGGGTAGTACACGTCGTACATTTCGTCGGCGTCGACCGACGGGAGGACTCCGGGGAAGCGGGCCCGCTGGGGTGTCACCGCCATACCGCCGTTGACGAGGGAGCCGCCCCCGACGCCCCGCCCCTGGTACACCACGATGCCGCCCATCTCCTCGGCGTCCAGGATGCCCGTGTAGCGCGGCACGTCCTTGTCGATCGGGAAGCCGAGGAAGTTGCTCAGGGGCTGCTTGGTGCGTGTGCGAAGCCAGAAGGACCGGTAGTCGGGGGTGGTGGTGTTGGCGAAGATCTTGCCGTCCGTTCCCGGGGTGTCCCAGGCCATGCCCATTTCCACCATGTGGACGTCCACGCCGGCCCGTGCGAGTCGCAGTGCGGTGACGGAACCCCCGTATCCGGTTCCTATCACGAGTGCGGTGACCTGTGCGCCGGGTTCGATCAGGTCGGCCTGAGGGAGCGCCGCGGCGGTCGGGATGTCGAATGCGCCCAGAGCAGCGGCGCCAAAAATAGAACCAGTTCCTCCAATAAAGCGACGTCGGGATAAACCTCTTCCTTGCAGTGTTTTGGCAGGTCTGGTGCCCATGTAGATCTCCCTCCTCTTTCGGAAGTGAAACGAGTTCTACTAAGAATCATGAAATATGTCACGAGAAACCTACGGGTAACTTAAGTGTTGTTCGCGGGTTTTTCGCATCAGGAATCAACCGATAACTCACCCCTCCCATTGGTATCAATTCAAACCCGTGAATCATGCCTTGCGGAACTGATCCCTTTTCGATTTCGTCGTGTGACGGTTCCCGCGCTCGTGTGATCGATGCCGGCGTGGCGACGGGTTCGAGCATCTTCCGGTCTTCGGTCGAGGCGGGTGTGCGAAGCACCCCTGCATGTCACGACGGACGCCGGGCGGAAGGGGATGCGCCTCGGGTCGGTTGTCGGCCGCATTCAAGCCCGCGCGGTTGCGATCCTTTGCCACCGGCCGCCGCTGAGGTCGACGCCGCCGTCGAACCAGTGGCCGAGCTCGGTCTCGTAGCCGGGGAGTATCGGACCGGGGGTGGTACTGCTGTTCCTACCCTCGAGGCTGGCGGCTGCCGTGTTCGTCAGAGGATGATCAGGAGCGCGCCCCGCCCGCCGGTCTGGACGACAAAGAACCCCCGGGTCGCCGACCTGGGGGTTTCGCATGGAGCGGGTGACGAGAATCGAACTCGCACTCTCACCTTGGGAAGCGACGGCGCTTGGCGGCTGCACGGCCGCTGACCAGCGATTCCCGGCAACCGGCGCGGTACCGCCCACCCTCGCGCGCACGACGGTTGAGGCGTCTTCCCCGCAACGGGGTCCGTTGGGCCACGTAATGCTTCGGCGCCCCCGTGCGCTCCTCCTGGCATGAGTACGTATCTCCGTCTGCGAGCGGTGCCGCCCCCCGCACTGCGCAACAGCACGACCTGGCTTGAACGACTGTTCGAGGGTGACTCGGATACCGTCCGGCACCGGGTCGTCCGGCACCGTGAAGAGGTGCTGGACAAGCGTTATCTGGACCAGGAGCGCATCTATGTCGGCTCTCCCCCGCATCGTGGCGAGGACCGGCCCCAGACTCAGGTCGTGCTTGGTGGCCGACCGGTGTTCCGCGCCGACCGGCACAAGCCGCCGTTCCTGGTGCTGACGGCGGCCCAGGCCCGCCGGGTGGCCAGGTTCCTGGCGGTGGCCGACTTCGACGCGCTGTGGGATTTCGCCCGCGACGAACTGCTGCCGCGCTACGGCGGCGTGACCGCGGAGCCCGAGACGTGGCATGCGTTCGCGGCGGCGCACCAGGAGTTGAGGGCGTTCTACGCACAGACGGCCGAGTGCGGGGACGCGGTGGTGAAGTGGCTGCCGGCCTGAGGCGCGTGAAGGGCGACGGCGCTTCGATGGCGGCACAGTTTCTGACCTGCGGTTACGCCGCCTGGGGGTGCAGTTTGAGGGCTGGTTTCGCGCCGCTGTTTACCGTGGTTGTCCGGTCTTATGGGCACGCTTTGGGCACGCACCCACATGGGGGCGCTGCTCGGGGGCCGGACGGCTCCGCTGCGGTGGGACACCTGCGGGTGCGGGATGTCCCCGACACATCGGCTTGCAGATGCACACCGCCATGGCGGCGTAGGCGGTCTGAGGGATGATCCGCACGGTGCGCGGTGATTGCCTCGGCCGGTCAGGTGGGCCCGTCAGGGCTCCGGGAGAGGGCCGTGTCGCCGGCCATCGCCACGATCGCGTCCTTGACGAGCAGCACTCGCGGCGGGTAGCTCTGCACTTTGTCCCCGGGGTCGTCCAGTGCGGAGGTGCGCCAAACCTCCGCTCCGGTGCGACTGTCCAGTGCCAGCAGACGGCCGAAGCGGTTGCAGAAATAGACCCGCTTGTACGTCGCCGACACCGCGGGCGCGGACAGGCTCTCCACGTCCGTCACCTTCTGCCAGAGTTGTTTGCCGCTGTCCGCCGACACCGCGGTGACCGACCCGTCGGACCGGACGAAGTAGACGACGCCGTCCACGAGGGTGGCCGCGCCGGTCAGCGGACGAGCCAGCGGTATCCGTCTGACCTGCCCGGTTTCCGGGGCCACCCGCAGCAGCGCGTTGTACGGCCGTTCGTACCCGGCTTCGTACACGTCCTTCGCGGTCTGAGGAGCGAGGAACAGGGGTTGCCCGCCGACAGCGCCGAGCGTTTCCGCCTTCTTGGGCAGTGTGGCCGTTTCGGTCAGGCTGCCGGGTCCGAGCTTCATCAGCTCGACCGGGGCCTGGCCGGGCTCGGTGCCCTGCGAGCACAGGGCGTAGGGGACGCCTCCCAGCGCCGACGGAGTGCAGTACTCGTCCAGCGAGGACGCCTGCCACAGTTCCTTGCCGGTAGGCCCGTAGGCCACGAACGACGAGTGGTCGGGAGACAGGGTCAGCAACCCGCCGTCGTACAGGACCGGGGCCTCGGACTTGCTGATGTCGCGTTGCCACCGCCGGTGCCCGGTAGCGGCGTCGAGGGCCACCACGCGCCTGGTCCTGTCGTCAGGATCCTCGTACGCATAGACCAGCCCGTCGCGAACGCCGATCGGCTGCACTCCCTGAGGGCGGGTGCCGGTCCGCCACAGGGTGCGGCCGGAGGCCGCGTCGATCCTGGCGACCGTGACGCCCGTACCGCCACAGAACAGGGCGCTGCCCTCCGTCACGCATCCGGGGCTGCCGTAGTCGAGAGGAATTCCCTTCACGTCGTACCGCAGATCCGTGCGCCACGGCCGCCAGCCGTCGGGCAGTGACGCGGCACGGGCGGTGGCCGTGGCGTCGGGGGCGGCGGTGGTGGTGTCCGGATCGGACACGAAGAGACCCACACCGACACACAGCCCCGTGACGGCCAGCACCGCGCCGAGGCCGGTGAGCCGCATCCGGGCTCGGCGTCGCTTGCCGGAGTCGGAGTCGGAGTCGGAGTCGGAGCCGGAGTCGGAGTCGGTGCCCATGCCGGTGCCCGTGCCGGAGCCCGTGCCGGTACCGATGCCGGTCGCGGCGCCCGCGGAGGTGGTGGCCGCGCTCCGGGAGGTGGGGCGGCGCCGGGGTTTCGCGGACTGCCCGGTCTTCGGGGACCCGGTGGTGTCGGATTCCGGCAGCGCCTGGAGCATGCGGTGTATGTCCGTCAGTTCCGGCCGTGCGGCCGGGTCCTTGTCCAGGCAGCGCTCGACAATGTCCAGGAGCGCTTCGGGCACGCCGCCGAGGTCCGGGGTCCCGAACACCACCTGATAGCCGGTTATATACGGGCTGTCGGCGTCGAACGGTCCCGTGCCGACGGCAGCGAACACCAGCAGCGACCCCAGCGAGAACACGTCCGAGGCCGGGGTGACGTCCCGGGGGGAGGCCAGTTGTTCCGGCGACATGAAGGGCGGAGTGCCGATCATCCGCCCGGTCGTGGTGAGGCTCTGGTGGTCGGAAGCCCGCGATATGCCGAAGTCGATGACGCGCGGCCCGTCCTCGGTCATCAGGACGTTGCCCGGTTTGAGGTCCCGGTGCACCAGGCCCGCCCGCTGGATGTCGCGCAGTGCCTCGGTGAGCCCCAGCCCCAGCGCGCGCAGTTCCCGCTGGCTCAGCGGGCCGTCCTTCTCCACGACTTCGGCAAGGTTGCGCCCCGGCACGTAGAGCGTCGCCATCCACGGCCGGTCGGCGTCCGGGTCGGCGTCCACGACAGGCGCGGTGAAGGCGCCGCTCACTCTGCGCGCTGCCCCGATCTCCTGCCGGAAGCGCGTCCGGAACTCCTCCTCCTGGGCGTACGGCTCGCGCACGAGCTTGACCGCGACTTGCCGTCCCGAGGCGGAGACTCCCAGATAGACGACTCCCATGCCGCCCGCCCCGAGCCGACCGAGAAGGGTGTACCCGCCTATGGACTCCGGGTCCCCGGTGTTCAGGGGCGTCATCGCCGATCATCCTTCCCAGCGTCTGCCTGCCTCACGGGGATCAGAGTAGGGCCTGCGGCCCCGGAAACGGGGCCGCGCCTGTCACGGACCGGTGTCCCTGTGCCCCTGAGCCGCGCGATGGGCCATCCGTCCAGATGAGGGCTCAACTCCCGTCCGCCCAAGCCGATGTCGAGGTCGAGCCGATGTCGGTGTCGATGTGCGTCGAGGTGTTCATGTGTGCCCGTTTCGCAAGAGCCGGCGGTCTCGTCAGCCGCCCCCACGGTCCTCCATTCCATTCGGCATCCCAGGAAGGCCGCGTTTCTGCAGTTCAGAGCTGGTGCGACCAATCCAGCATCCCGAATTCGCGGCGGCTTCGGCCGCGGTCCGATCGAGGGGGCCCGACCTTGGAGAGATCAGCACCTGCTCGGTGGACCTGCGTTCCAGATGCCCCTCGGCGGCCATCGCCTCCGCCCGGCCGGCCTCGCCGACCCGGTAGTCGGCCGTCGTCGCGCTGTGTGTGCCGACGACACTGCCGATCCCCAGGCACAGCACCACGAACACGAACCAGCCGACGATGGCCCTCCAGGGGTGCCGAGCGCTCCAACGCGCCATGCGCACAGTGAATGACATCATGCCCAAAATCCTTGCTGGCCAGGGTAGTTGGCGGACAGAGGCGCCCGGTTGAACTTCGCGTCCACCGATCGGTGGACCTGGACCGCGAGAGGCTCCCGCGAGCCGGGTCCTCGCACGGCGAACCGTCCGGCACGCTCTTCGGGCAACCGGAGGCTGGGGGCTTCCCTAGGCGGCTCGCACCATGCCGAGCCGCGCCCGGCGGTGTGCAGGGGACAGGCCGGGCGGGACGCTGGGCCGTCCGATCCACCTGGTCGGCCGGACGGGCCGGCTACCGCGCTTCGCGCAATCGCAGTTACTCAGCGCGGCCGCCCCCCGGATGCCCAGGACGGGCGGGGGAGAGGATGCGACGCTGGAGTGAGGGGCCCGCGAGTGGAGGTCCGAGTGCGGCTCATCCGGTCCGGGGCCCTCTCCTTCGGCCTGGCGACCATGTCCCGGTGCGGCTCAATGGATGCGACGCAGAATCGTGCGGTCAGTCTGTGAGCCCGCCGGCCGGGGCACCACTCACCGAGCGTCGCCAGGCGGCCTTACCGCGTGGATCCGGCCCGCCGGGACCAGGACCGCGCGACCAACCCGGAAGGCAGGTGCGTCCCATGCGCACGTCGACCCGTATCGCCGGTGCCCTCACCGGCCTGACCCTCACCCTCGGTGGTGCGGTCCTCGCCGCTCCCGCGGTCCGGGCGGACATCCCCGCCTGCACACAGATGGCCGAACTGGCCGGTGCCACCGCTTCCGACTCCGTCACAGCGGCCTGCAGCCGTGGCGTGGTCGGAGACCTGCAGGGTTGTGTGACCGGGCTGACCGGGGCCGGAGTGGCGGGCGGCGCCGCGACCGCTGCCTGCCGGGCGGCGGCCCACGAACCGCGTTAGAGGACCGCGCGCGGCAGCCGCCCGCCGGCACCGGTCGGAGGCAGGTACGGCCCGTCTCCTCCTCAACCCCCGGCCTGCCCGGACACAACGCGGCCCTGGTGGGCAGTCTCGACGCCAAGGACATCGACGTCGCCCCGCTCCTACCGACGCGCACGCGGCGTACCGACGCGCACGCGGCGTACCGATGCGGCCGGTCGAGGTCGGTGACGTCATGCCTCTGAGGGGCCGGGCAGTCACCGTCAGGGCGCGGCGCCCAGCCTCACCTCGCGGGCCTCATGTGGAGCGCCCATGCTGAGCAAGAGGGCGCCGTCGTCTTGAGACTTGTCCTTCCCGAAGGCCTAACGAAGGCGCCTGAGAGGAGGAGGAAGTCATGCGCATGCGAAGAATCCTGGGCCTCGCCCTGGCCGCGGCAACCCTTGCCGGCGTGAGCGCCGTCGGCGCTGTCAGCGCCGGGGCCGCCTCGTCTCCGAACATCTCCAGAGACGAATGCACGGCCGCCGGCGGACAGATCGTTTCACGCCCCTACGCCGGCGACGCCTGCGCGCTGCCTGACGGGACCAGGCCGGCGATCACTTGACCGGTCGGCGCACGGCCGGGCAACCAGTCCGGCCGGTGCACCCGGCGCGGTGGGTATGGAGTGACGGCACCCGGTCCACCGTCGGGTGGATCGCCCGCGCCCGTCTCGACACCGCGGCACTCGCGATGGCGGACGCCGACCGTCTCGAAGCCAAGGCCGTCACCGCTTCGAGACGGTCCGCGCCGTCCTGAACACCGCGCTCGCCGCCGTCCTGAACGGCCTCGGCCATGTCGTCATACAGTGACCGACGAGGTCGTTCGCATTTCCTGGCTGTATTGATTCGGATTTCCCAGCTGTATTGATCACGAGCGTTGTTGACACTCGGCAGGTCCTGAACGGGCGCAGAAGAACGCGCAGTTCCGCCGGCCTCGAGCCTGGATGTGCCGACGGTGATGGAGTCTTCCTTCTGGCGCGGGCGATGATCGCGCCGCTGTCCGCATTGGGCCCTTTGCCGATGCCCTGACTCATCCCCGCCGTGGAAGCGGTCCAGCAGGTCATCCCGCTCCACCAACCCGTCTGAGTCAAGGCCGACCCCGCCGGCATCGCCAACCGGCACGCGGCCCACGGTCCTCTCCGGGGACCTACGAGACGGCGCCGTAACAGCACGACCAAGGAGCCGACCGGCACGGTGCACCCGCCGGTCGGCTCCGTCGTGCTCCGGGGGCCTGTCCGGCGGATCATGCCGCGGACGCGGGGCTTGGCACGCCCAGCTGCGGCGTTGTCGTCGGTCAACGACTCCCCCACTCTCGACTTCGCTCGAGCGGGGGGACCCCCATCGCGTCGCCTCCCTCCTCCGCCTTGCAGC